>CAKRAT010000029.1 GCA_934295165.1 uncultured Dorea sp.
AATATGTCATCAATTACGTACTGGAGAATGCACCGGAAGAGATGAATTTCTTCAATTCATTTGTGGATAAGGGACTTTTGGAGAGACTGCATAATGTAGTATCTTCTGATTTCGCAAGAGTGACATATACAGAGGCCGTAGAACTTCTTGAGAAACACAACGATAAATTCGAATACAAAGTAACATGGGGAACAGATCTTCAGACAGAGCACGAAAGATATCTGACAGAAGAAGTCTTCAAACGTCCGGTATTCGTAACAGATTATCCGAAGGAGATTAAAGCATTCTATATGAAGCTGAATGACGATGGCAAGACGGTTGCGGCAGTAGACTGCCTGGTACCTGGAATCGGAGAGATTATCGGAGGAAGCCAGAGAGAAGATGACTACGATAAGTTGAAAGCAAGAATGGATGAACTGGGACTGAAGGAAGAAGACTACAAGTTCTACATGGATCTTCGGAAATACGGTTCTACAAGACATGCTGGATTTGGACTGGGATTCGAGAGATGCGTTATGTATCTGACAGGAATGGGCAATATCCGCGACGTAATTCCATTTCCAAGAACTGTCAACAATTGTGAGTTGTAATTGTGGATAATGTGGATAATGACACTTGAAAAACGTATATAAAAACGTATATGGGGACGGGGGATTTCTAGAAATCCCCCGTCCCCATATAGAATGGAGGGCAGTATGAATATATTAGTAGTAGATGACGAAAAGGAAATCGCTGATGTAGTAGAGCTTTATCTCCAGAACGACCAATACAAAGTATTCAAATTTTACAACGGACAGGATGCGCTGGAGTGTATTAACAGTACGAAGATCGATCTTGCGATCCTGGATATCATGCTTCCGGATATTGACGGTTTCCAGATTCTGAAGCAGATTCGGCAGAAGTATACATTTCCGGTAATCATGCTGACGGCGAAGGCGGAGTACATGGATAAGATCACCGGGCTTACGCTGGGAGCAGATGATTATATTCCAAAGCCGTTCAACCCGCTGGAATTAGTTGCCAGGGTAAAAGCACAGCTTCGCAGATATACACAGTACAATGAAGGAACCAAAGAGGAAGGAGATGTCCTGGATTTCGGGGGACTGCTTCTGAATCGGACTTCCCACGAATGTGTATACAATGAAGTGCCGCTGACACTGACTCCAATCGAGTTCGACATCCTCTGGCTTCTTTGTGAGAACCGGGGAAAGGTTATCAGTTCAGAAGAATTATTTGAGAAAGTATGGCATGAGAAATATTATAAGAACAGTAACAACACAGTGATGGTGCATATCCGTCATCTCCGCGAGAAGATGAGTGCACCGACAGGCAAGTCTGATTTTATCAAAACTGTGTGGGGAGTGGGCTATAAGGTTGAAGAATAATTATCGGAAATTAAAATTCAGTCTCCTTCTGCAGACAGTGCTGATTACAGCGCTGACCGTACTGGTAGGAGGGGTACTGCTTAAATTTGTGATCGATGGAATTTATAACGACAGTTTTGCCAGAGCTTTTGTAAATGTTCTGGTATTTCTGAATGTAAATGAAAAGACGGCAGTTCATCTTTACTGGCAACTGATCGGAGATAACAAGACATTTTTCATGATTGTTGGTTATCTGATCCTTTTTGCACTTTTCTTTTATGTGGCACTTTCCCAGATGACAAAATATCTGGATCAGATCGATCACGGAATTGAAAATATTATCTCGGAATCAACGGATCCGATCCATTTGATCACGGAATTAAAGCCGATCGAAATCCGGTTAAATGAGATTAAAGCGACATTAAAGCGGCAGGAGCTGGAAGCGGCAGAAGGTGAAAAGAAGAAAAATGATCTGGTGCTTTTTCTGGCACATGACTTGAAAACACCGCTGACCTCAATCGTGGCATATCTTACAATGCTGGAAGATCATCCGAATATGCCGGAAGAAGAACGGAAGGCATATACACACATTGCTTTGGAAAAATCCATCCGGCTGGGTGAGCTGATCAATGAATTCTTTGACATCACCAGATACAATCTTCAGAATATTGAACTAGAGCCGGTAGAGATCGATCTTACGATGATGCTGGAGCAGCTCGCAGATGAGCTGTACGGAGTATTGCAGGAGAAGAAACTGACCTGTGAAGTGGATGTAGAAGAAGATCTGATGATCTACGGAGATCCGGACAAGCTTGCGAGAGTATTTGATAATATTTTGAGAAATGCAATTGCTTACTGTTATGCGGATACGGAGATCCGAATCGAAGCAAAGCTGAAAAATGGCGATATCGAGATCACATTTACCAATGAAGGTGATAAAATTCCGGGTGATATGCTTCAGACGATATTTGAAAAATTCTACCGTGTAGATGGTTCAAGATCAACAGGAACCGGCGGCGCGGGTCTGGGACTTGCAATTGCCAAGCAGATTGTGGAACTGCACGGGGGGAAAATTCTGGCAAAAAGTGATGACAACCGGACACAGTTTGTCGTGACACTGCCATCGAAGGAAAAGACAGAACAGAAGGAAGGAAGCAAGGATGAAGTTCATACACATCGCAGACTTGCATTTAGGAGCAAAACCGAACGCGGGAAGCGCGTACAGTCAAAATAGAGAACAAGAATTTTGGGAGAGTTTTCGTGATATTATAGAAATCTGTAACAAAAAAAAGACCGATCTATTGTTAATTGCGGGAGATTTGTTCCACAGACAACCGCTTTTACGAGAATTAAAAGAAATGAATTCCATACTGGAGATGCTGGAGCAGACAGAAGTTGTTATGATCGCCGGGAATCATGATTATATCAAGAAAAATTCCTATTACCAGACATTTACCTGGACACCACATGTGCATATGATCTGTTCACAAGAGATGGACTGTGTGGAGCTTGAACGGATCCAGACAGCTGTCTATGGATGTAGCTATCATTCCAGAGAAATCTTTGATCCGATTTATGATCATGCGGTTCCGCAAGGCAGACAGAAATATGAGATCTTACTTGCACATGGTGGAGATGAGAAGCATATTCCAATCAAGAGTAATCAGATTATGACACATGGATATCATTATGTGGCATTTGGTCATATTCACAAACCACAGGTGCTGGTAGAAAACCGGATGGCATATGCAGGTTCACTCGAACCGACGGATGTAGGAGACATCGGAGCACACGGTTATATCGAAGGAAGAATTACCGGAAAAGGTTGTCAGATCCGATTTGTACCGCATGCGTTACGTGAATACAGATACTGTGAGGTAAAAGTGGATAAGTTTGTGACCGGTCATGTGCTGAGGCAGAAGATCACAGAGCTGATTGAAGAGCAGGGAAAGCAGCACATGTACAAGATTACACTGACCGGATATCGTGATCCGGATATCTGGTATGAACTGGATCACATGGATCCATATGGCAACGTAGTGGAGATTACGGACCACACAAAGCCTGCATATGATTTTGAAAAATTAAAAAATGAAAATAAAGGAAATATTCTTGGGCAATACATCGAAAGTCTGGAAGGGTATCCTGCAGACAGTCTGGAGTACCAGGCACTCTGTGAGGGAGTCCGGGCATTGATGGAGACAAGAAGAGGCTAGAACCGAAAGATGCAGATTAATGAATTATTGTTAAAAAACTTTGGAAAATTTCATGACTGGCAGATTGGACTGGAAGAGGGAATAAACCTGATCCACGGGGAAAATGAATCGGGAAAATCTACGATCCATACATTCATCAAAGGAATGCTCTTCGGAATCGAACGTGGAAGAGGAAGGGCGGCCCAGAATGATACGTTTAGTATCTATGAACCGTGGGAGAATCCCAATTATTATTCCGGAATACTGAAATTTACAAGCGGAGGGAAGCATTTCCGTATAGAAAGAAATTTTGATAAGTATTCCAAAAAGGCAGAGATTGTCTGTATAGAAGATGGAGAGGTTCTCTCTGTAGAAGATGGAGATCTGCAGATGCTGCTTGGAGAGATGGACGCAGACCGCTATGATAATACGGTTTCCATGAGCCAGAGAAATGCACAGATGGGCGAAAGCATGGCAGCGGAATTAAAGAATTACGCAACGAATTATTATACTTCAGGAAATGGCGAGATTGATCTGAACGGAGCTTTGGAACATCTGAAAGCAAGAAAGAAGATCCTGGAGAATGAGATCCGCATGGAGATGTCCAGAAAGCAGCAGAAGCGTGAAAAACTGGAACAGGAAGTCTCGTTCGTCTGGCGTGATGTTCACCATCTGGAGGAGGAATTGGACCGCGTAGAGGAAGAACTGGAGTACCGGAGTGAAAAAGAAGAAGAAAGGCGGAAAGAACGGCAGAAGGAAGAAGAACACGGAAAAGGTGTGATGGATGAGATCCGCCCGGAAAAATGGAGGATCCATCCGATGGAAATTCTGATATTCGCTTTGGTTATCATTGTTGCGGTGATGCTGTTCTCGAAACCGTGGAATTATCTGGTGGCAATCGTATTGTTCCTTGCATTTGGTTTGTATGTATGGAACAGGATGAAAGTCGGAAAGAAACAGATAAAGACAGAACCGGAGATTATTTTGGAAGAAATCACCCAGGAAGAAGAAAAGGTTCCGATTGAAAAATTACGTTGGGAAAAGGCACACATTACGGAAGAATTGAAGGAAAAAAGGATTCAGTACGATAATCTTGGAGAACAGCTCGCGGAACTAGATGAGATTAATGAACGCTCCAGAGAATACGAGATGAAACGTAAGGCGGTTCAGATGGCAGCGGATCATCTGGAACAGCTGTCCGGGGAAATGCGCGGATATCTAAAAAGAGATCTGAACGAGAAGGCATCTGCGATCATCTGTGAGATCACCGATGGAAAATATACAAAGCTTGTCACAGATGAAAAGCTTCATGTATCGCTGGTGACAAATGATAAACTGGTAGAGATCGAACAGGTAAGTCGTGGAACGGTAGAACAGATCTATCTGGCACTGCGTATGGCGGTAGGAGAACTGTTATGTGAAGAAGAGATGCCGGTAATTCTGGATGACGCATTTGCATATTACGATGAAGAAAGAATGCTGCAGACACTTAAATGGCTGAAAGAACATAAGAAACAGGTAATTGTGTTCACCTGCCAGAAGAGAGAAGAACAGGTGATGAAGGAAGCAGGGATTGCTTATCATAAGATAGAATTGTAGGATGCTAATCGATTATAGAGGATGAGCGTACACAGATTATAAACTCAAAAAATGCTGCCGGGAATTTCCCGGCAGCATTTTTGCATACTATGATATGCAAGAGAAGTTGCCAGTGGCAAGTTCTCTATACGATTTGTGATAATCTTAGATTTCTTCACCGTTTTTATATTTTGTTACAATATTCTGGATTCTTTCGATTGGATTCAGAATACTGCTGATGGAACCATCGTGGTTCAACGTGTCAATGACAAGTGCGATGTATTTGCTCATGTCACAGTTGATGTAGTATGGACGTTCCAGAAGTTCTGGTGTCTGATAAATCAGGTTGGTAGTAAGAACAGCATCCAGGATACCTTCTTCGTAAGCCTGATCGAACTTTTCCAGTCCGTTTGTGAACAGACCGAATGTAGCAGCACAGAAGATACGTTTTGCCTTGCGCTGCTTTAACTGGCGGGCAACGTCTAACATACTGTCACCGGAAGAAATCATGTCATCCAGGATGATCACGTCTTTTCCCTCTACAGAAGATCCAAGGAACTCATGAGCAACGATCGGATTACGTCCGTCTACCACACGTGAGAAGTCACGGCGTTTGTAGAACATACCCATATCAAGATTCAGTACATTGGCAAGATAGATTGCGCGTCCTGTTGCACCTTCATCCGGGCTGATTGCCATCATATGTTCACTGTCAATCTGAAGGTCTTTGAATGTACGGAGAAGACCTTTAACGAACTGGTATGTCGGACGGATTGTTTCGAATCCATTTAACGGAATTGCATTCTGTACACGTGGATCGTGTGCATCAAATGTGATGATATTATCAACACCCATACGAACAAGTTCCTGAAGAGCAAGTGCACAGTCCAGAGATTCACGGCTGCTTCTCTTGTGCTGACGGCTTTCATATAAGAATGGCATAATGACGTTGATACGACGTCCTTTTCCACCTACTGCAGCAATAATACGTTTCAAGTTCTGAAAATGATCGTCAGGGGACATATGATTTACATTTCCTGTCAGTGAATATGTCAGGCTATAGTTACATACATCGACCATAAGATAAAGGTCTTTACCACGAACAGATTCGTTGATGATACCTTTGGCTTCACCAGAACCAAAACGTGGAACTTTTGCATCAATTAAGTATGTGTCTTTCTCATAGCCTGTGAAAGCAACATCGTTCTTATGAACATGTCCATCTTCTTTTCTCCATTTTACGAGATAGTCATTAACCTTTGCTCCCATCTCTGTACAACCGTCAAGAGCGATCAGTCCAAGTGCTCCTACCGGTATATTCTCAAGATTACGATCGTTACGGCGTAACATCATTAGTACCTCCCAGGTTTAATAATTTTTTTTGGATACGGATATCGTCACCGGTGATCCGCAGAATTGTATAATTACTGCTGATACGTGAAAACGTCCGTTCCGAGTAAATAGTTTTTATATCATCCAATGCAAGGTTGGTAGATATTATGGTTGATTTCTGCCTTAATATACGTTCATTCAGACAAATGAACAGTTGGGATACAGTGAACGAATTCGGCAGTTCTGTACCCAGATCATCAATGATCAGCAAATCACAGTCATAGATGTGTTCAAATACATCAGAATCCTTGTTCTGCCGTTTCCCAAATGTATTCTCTGCAAGAATATCAAAAAGTCCGGCCGCTGTAAAGTAGATAACGGAATAAGCAGAGTCCATTAACTCTTTTGCAACACAGTGGGAAAGAAAAGTCTTTCCGACACCGGTATCCCCATACAGTAGTATGTTATGAAATTCTTCAGAAAATGTATCTACGAAGTTATGACAGACATTTAATGCGGTTTCCATGGATTCCAGAGAGGATCGTCCGGTAAGAGGGTCGATATGATTTCTGGAATAATAGGCCAGAGAACAAGTTGAAAAGTTCTCTTTGTCAAGGATATCTTTGAGATTGGATTGTGTATATAAATAGTCTACAATCGCTTTTTTGAAACAGTGACATTTCTGTGTGCCAATATAACCAGTATCCTTACAGTCCGGACACTGATAATGCATTTCAAGGTAATTGGCAGGCAGACCGTGTACTTTCAATAAAGCCGGTTTTCTGGCGGAGAGTTCTTCAATCTCTGATTTCAGAGAAGAAAGAGCTGTCTGATCTCCGTCCAGAAGTAGTCTTGCCTTTTTAACACTTAAAGAGGAGATGGAATGATCCATTTCCTCTAATTCGGGAATGAGGGCGTATGCCTTCTCATAGCGTTTTCTGAGCTGAAACTCATTATCCAGTTGTTTTTGTTCATAAGTACGCATTAAGTGATCGTACTGAGAATTAGAAAGTGCCATGTGATGGAAACTCCTCTGCATTCGCGTAATAAAATCTGATATGTATACTTTATTGCTGAACCAGACGGCGTTCCAGATCGTTCATATCGTAGGAACGGCCATCGAAATTGTTGAACTTATTGTTCGGGTTAATTGCAGGCTTCTGAGCCTGTTGTCTCTTGCGTTCTTTTGCCAGTTCTTTCGCACGTTCTTTCTCTTTGCGGTAATCAGCATCTACTGCATCGATATCTTTTAACTGGCGGACATTCTTGTCTTTCCAGCGCTTCAGAATGGAATCAGTGTAATCAAAACTTGGCTGATGAATAGCATTCATTGTGCGGTCACATGCTTCAAGGATGACTTCCAGAGCGAATCCGTATTCTTCTGACCACTTGCGGATATAAGCAATCTCAGAAGCGGCAGGACCACGGCCTTTGATACCGTATGCATTCAGGACGCAATAACAGTTCTTATTATAAAGAAATGAACTTGCCTTGGCAAGGTTCACAGTTGTTATGTTTTCTTCATGCCATGATAAGGCCACCTTATTAATATAGTGCATGCTTTTGTGACCGTTTTCAACACAATATTCAATTAGATACTCAATAAGTTCTGCTGACATATTCAGTGTATCATAAAAATAAGTAATCTGGTCAATATCTGTAGCGGAAAGTGTCTTTCCGAGATACTGTTCGGCAACAAACAGTAATTCTTTGAATTCTGCCCGTTCTTTGCGGCTGCGATACTGCTGGATGTTCGTTGTAGAAGCCGGGGCAGTAACAGCAGAGACTTCTAAATCTGCAGAGTAATTGGTATGATTCATCATAGCCGGAGCGGAATAGTCAGAGACAGAATCTGCCGGTACAGAAGAAGTCATATAGCCGGACTGCACATCATGTAATTCAGAAGAAGACGCTGATGAAGGAACGGTACTCTTTGGTGAGGGATCATCCGGAGTGTCATCCAGATAATCGAGCAGTCCTTCACTTTTCCAGTATCTTAATGCACGGAGTACGTCTTTCTCTGTACATTCAAGCAGATCAGCCAGTTCGGAAACAGAAAGACATCCGGAAATCTGGTTCATATGACGGAGAAGCAGGAGATATACTTTAACATATTCTCCATTTGCTCTGACCATATAACGGTCAATAAATTCGTTATCCAGTACAGTTGCATTTGTCTGTACATATTTTGTAAGTTTTAATTCCTTCATAAATAATTCCCCGTCCTCCCAGAACTTTTGTATCTTTCGTTTCATCGTAGACACATTATAGCACCGGGGAGCCGGGGAAAAAAGAAATTTTTAAGCCAAAATCTGACTTTTTTGTGGATAAAATTGTGTGGATAATGTGGATAACTAGCGACTGAGCAGGTTTTCCCCAATGTTTACAACGTTTCCGGCTCCCATAGTTATCAACACATCTCCTTTTTGGCACTTGTCCAGACAGAAGGTCTCAATCTCTTCAAAGCTTGGGAAATAGTAAGCATCGCATCCTTTTTTCTTTAATTCTTCTGCAATCATTTCAGAAGACATACCAAGAGTATCTGTCTCACGGGCAGCGTAGATGTCTGCAAGGATTACATGATCGGCATGTGTCAGTGCATCTACGAATTCAGGGAATAACGCTTTTGTACGGGTATAAGTATGTGGCTGGAAGATACACCATACTTCTTTGTGTGGATATTCCTTTGCCGCCGTTAAAGTTGCATTGATCTCGGTCGGATGATGTGCATAATCATCAATGATGGTAAATCCGTTGACTTCACCTTTGTATTCAAAACGGCGGTCTGTACCATGGAAAGATTTCAGGCCTTCTTTGATCTTGGCAAACGGAACACCGAGCAGGTCAGCAACTGCGATTGCAGATAATGCATTGGATACATTATGGTCTCCATTAACTGACAAGGAGATACGGTCGATGAATTCGCCGGATTTTACCAGATCGAACGAAGCCTCGCCTTTTTTGTCATGAAGGATATTGGTTGCGCTGTAGTCGAGAGAACTGTCGTTGCCGTAGCGGATTACGCGGCAGTCAAGGCCGGCAGTAATCTCTTCCAGATCAGGAATGCTATCGTTGATGACAAGCGTTCCGTCTTTTGGAAGTAATTTTGCAAAACGGTGGAAGGAATTACGGATATCAGCCAGATCTTTGAAGAAATCCAGATGATCTTCGTCAATATTCAGAATAACACCGATCTTCGGGAAGAAGTGCAGGAAGCTGTTCGTATATTCACAGGCTTCAGTTACAAAATATTCAGAATCGCCGACACGGATATTTCCGCCGATGGCTTTCAGAATTCCGCCTACGGAGATCGTAGGATCTAATTCTCCGGCAAGGAGAATATGTGAAAGCATGGAAGTTGTGGTTGTCTTTCCATGGGTACCGGAGATTGCAATCGGCATATCATAGTTCTTCATTAACTGCCCGAGTAACTCTGCGCGGGTCAGCATTGGAAGATCCTGTTTTACTGCCTCGGCATATTCTTCATTGTCCGGATGGATAGCTGCTGTATATACAACTACATCAATACCGGTAATAATATTAGAAGCTTTCTGTCCGTAGAACACTTTTGCACCCATCTGCTCAAGGTGATCCGTAAGGGCAGATTCTTTATTATCAGAACCGGAAATGGTGAAACCTTCTTTTAAAAGAATCTCGGCAAGACCACTCATACTGATACCACCGATTCCAATAAAGTGTACGTGTACGGGTTTTTCAAAATTAATTTTATACATAATATACCATCCTTTTTTATTCATTTTGGTAAAAATATCATCATAAAAACTACCTGTTCTTCATATTATTATAAACATATATCAAAAAAAATCCAAGTCGTAAGTTTTTGTAATAATTTAACAAAAAGATTATGGAAATAATGTAAAATTTGTAAAAATTGTTAGCAACATAAGATGAAGTATGATATAATAAAAAAAGCAAGACTACTGAGAAGGGGTGATGACATGAGAAAGAAGGAAATGATAGCAATGTTGCTGGCAGGAGGACAAGGCAGCAGACTCGGAGTTCTCACAGCAAAAGTTGCAAAACCGGCCGTTGCATTTGGAGGTAAATATCGAATTATTGACTTCCCACTCAGCAACTGCATTAATTCAGGAATTGATACAGTAGGTGTATTGACTCAGTATCAGCCTTTACGACTGAATGCGCACATAGGAATCGGTATTCCATGGGATCTCGACAGAAATTATGGAGGAGTAACGGTTCTTCCACCATATGAAAGAAGCGGAAGCAGTGAATGGTATTCCGGAACTGCCAATGCAATTTATCAGAATCTGGATTATATGGAACAGTTTGATCCAGATTATGTGCTGATTTTATCCGGAGACCACATTTACAAGATGGATTACGAAGTAATGTTGGATTATCATAAGGCGAATAACGCAGATGTAACGATTGCTGCAATGCCGGTGCCGATGGAGGAAGCAAGCCGTTTTGGAATCGTTATCGCAGATGAGGAAGGAAGAATTCAGGAATTTCAGGAGAAACCTGCGGAGCCAAAGAGTAATCTGGCTTCGATGGGAATCTATATATTCTCATGGAAAGCGTTGAAAGAAGCGTTGGAGACATTGAAAGACGAGCCGGGATGTGATTTTGGTAAACATATCATTCCATATTGCCATAATAAAGGGGAAAGATTGTTTGCATATGAATATAACGGCTACTGGAAAGATGTCGGTACACTTGGTTCTTATTGGGAAGCCAATATGGAACTGATCGATATTATTCCGGAGTTTAACTTATATGAAGAATTCTGGAAGATCTACACGAATAGTGAGATCCTGCCGCCACAATATATTTCCTCTCAGTCTGTGATAGAGAGAAGTATTATCTGCAACGGTGCGGAGGTATACGGTGAAGTACATAACAGTATCATTGGATCCGGTGTTGTAATAGGAGAAGGCTCTGTTATCAGGGATTCAATCATTATGAAAGATACAAGAATCGGAAAGAACTGTGTAATGGATAAAGCAATCATCGCAGAAAACTGCGTTGTCGGAGATAATGTTACATTTGGTATCGGAAGTGATGTACCGAATAAGCTGAAACCGGCGATTTATTCGTTCGGACTTGTCGCTGTAGGTGAGAAATCTGTGATACCGGATGGTGTACAGATTGGAAAGAACACTGCTGTCAGTGGCGTGACATCCAAAGAAGATTATACGGACGGAGTACTGGAAAGCGGAGAAACATTGATAAAGGCAGGTGGACAGGCATGAGAGCAGTAGGAATTATTTTAGCAGGTGGTAACAGCAGCAAGATGCGTGAACTGACACAGAAGAGAGCGGTAGCAGCAATGCCGATCGCAGGAAGTTACAGAGCTATAGACTTTGCACTCAGTAATATGTCCAATTCACATATTCAGAAAGTTGCAGTTCTGACACAGTACAATGCCCGTTCATTGAATGAACATCTGAATTCCTCCAAATGGTGGGATTTCGGAAGAAAACAGGGTGGATTATATGTATTTACCCCGACGATTACTGCAGAGAATGGATACTGGTACCGTGGAACCGCAGATGCGATCTACCAGAATCTGGATTTCTTAAAGAGATGTCATGAACCTTACGTCATCATTACATCTGGTGATGCTGTGTATAAGATGGATTATAATAAAGTGCTGGAATATCATATTGAAAAGAAAGCTGATATTACAGTCGTGTGTAAAGAACTTGGTCCGAACGAAGATGCAAGCCGTTTCGGAACGATTAAGATGAATGATTCCATGCGTATCGAAGAGTTCGAGGAAAAGCCGATGGTGGCACAGTCACAGATTGTATCCACAGGTATCTACGTGATCAGAAGACGACAGCTTATTGATCTGATCGAACATTGCGCAGAAGACGACAGACATGATTTTGTGACCGATATTCTTATCAGATATAAGAATCTGAAGAAAATCTATGGTTATAAAATAAAAGATTACTGGAGCAACATTTCAACGGTGGATGCATATTATCAGACAAATATGGATTTCCTGAAACCAGAAGTGCGCGAGTATTTCTTCCGGACACAGCCAGGCATTTATTCCAAGGTGAGCGACCTGCCTCCGGCAAAATATAACCCGGGATCAATGGTTAAGAACAGCCTTGTGGCGAGTGGAAGTATCATTAATGGTACAGTCGAGAATTCGGTTCTTTTCAAGAAGACATTCGTGGGGAATAACTGTGTCATTAAGAATTCTATCATTTTGAATGATGTCTATCTCGGAGATAATACATATATTGAAAATTGTATTGTAGAAAGCCGGGATACAATCCGGGCAAATACACGCTATGTTGGTGAAAATGGTGTGAAAGTGGTCGTAGAAAAAAATGAGAGGTATGCACTTTAAGAGAAAGCAGTGCAAAGGCTGGAAGAAAGGGGCTAGAACAACATGCAGATTACAGATGTACGAGTACGTAAAGTAGCAAAGGAGGGCAAGCTTAAAGCTGTCGTTTCCATTACCATGGATGAGGAATTTGTGGTACACGATATTAAGGTGATTGAAGGAGAAAAAGGACTTTTTATCGCAATGCCAAGTAAGAAGGCATTAGATGGAGAGTATAGAGATATTGCACATCCAATCAACTCAGGAACAAGAGAGCGTATTCAGAATATTATCCTTGAAAAATATGAAGAAGAACTGGCAGCGGATGTAGAAGAAGCATAGATGGCATATGTATCGGCGAAAAGAGGAGTGGGAATTTCCCGCTCCTCTTTTTTGGCTATTATGCGTCAGAAAAAAGTTGACAGCAGCTGTTTGGCTATCCAAGATGTCTGATGGTAGTTGTTTTCAGCTGGTATAAGTTACAGAGGATCAGCTTCTAACTGAAAATGCATCACTTTATGCGTAACAGGATGTTTAAAGTCCAGTTTGTAAGCACAGAGCCGGATCGTCTGCCAGTTTTTTGTGTCAGCAAGAGCCGGATTATATTTTGTATCTCCGACGATCGGACATCCAATGGATGCAAGCTGTACACGAATCTGGTGATGACGTCCGGTGTCCAGATGGATTTCCAGTTCTGTTCCCTGAAAAACACCTGGTTTTTCGGGAGAGTCAGATGTCTGTGAATTAGCGTCCTTAACGTTACCGTATGGTCTGAAGGATGGTGCGGTGAACAGCCAGTTGTTGTCAGAAACCGTATCATAGTGCAGCCGTGCAATCTTTGCACCGTTTTCCTTTGCAGAACAGATATGGGAAGTATTGCTTCTGGCATCTTTCACCATATAATTTTCAAGAGTGCCTTTTGGGGATGCAGGAGCATTGGTGACAAGCGCGCGGTAATATTTTCCAAATCCCTGATTCTGTAACTGCTTATTCAGATCTTTTGCAGCAGCCGGGGTCTTGGCAAAGACAAGGATTCCGGCAACGGGCTGGTCAAGTCTGTGGATGACGGCAAGATAGGGTTCAGTTGAGCCTGGAGTTCTGGAACTACAGGATTTTTGTGCGCCGGATTTTCCGGAAGTGCCGGAAGCTTTCGCCAGATGATTCTTGATCAGACTGACCATGTCCGGGTAACGGATGCTTTTGCTCTGGGTTGCTATGCCATGTGGTTTGACGCAGACGAGGATGTGAGGGTCTTCATATAATATATTTAAAGTAGTCATATACTTCTCCTTTGTTAAAACGAATGATATACTTATTAAATCATGGAGGGGAAAAAACTGCAAGAAGTTGGGGAGAAAAGAGGAAATCATATGACGCTACAACAATTGAAATATGCAATTCTGGTCGCAGAATCAAGATCAATGAGTGAAGCAGCCAGAAAGTCTTTTGTATCCCAGCCGGCTCACATTTTTTACTATTATGTAAATGAATCAGGGTGCGATATAATACTACCTGTAAACAAAACATAGAAAACAGATATGAAAAGAATGAAAATGAGGAGCGTTATGAAAATAAGCATAGCAAAAAGCAACTGGACAAAAAGAGTATTCGCGGCAGCAATGGTGGCATCACTTTGTATGGGGCTTGTTGCATGTGGAAACTCATCCGGACAAGAAAAAAAGGAATCATCAGAAAAAAGCGAAAAAGTAACCGTGATCAAGGCAGCTACATCAGGAAATCCAAGACCATTTGTATATGTGGATGATGATGGAAAGTTAAAAGGACATAACATTGAATTAATAGAAGCAGTATTTGATAAGCTGCCACAGTATAAACTGGAAATCGAAACGACAGAATTTAGTTCAATATTTACCGGAATAGATGCGGGGCATTACCGCTTGGGTGTAAATAATCTTGCGAAGAATGCTGAAAGAGAAGCGAAATATCTTTATACGGATCCGGAGATGGAGAATCATTATCTGGTAGTTGCAAATAAAAACGTAAATGTAGAAAGTATCGAAGATTTGACAGAACTGTCAGGAAAACGCTACATAGGAGGTGCAGGGAATGACAAGACGACACTGATTGAAAACTACAATGATCAACATCCGGATCAGCAGATTACGATTGATTATTCAGATGGTGATGTACTGACACAGCTTCAGGAAGTGGAAGCAGGAACGGAAGATTTCCTGATTATTGACGAGCCTATGTACAAAGGATATTATGAACCAGAATTTAAACTGGACGTAAAGACATACAGTCTGGAAAATGTAAAATCGGCAACATACAGTTATTTTATTGTCGGAAAGGATGATACGCAGCTGGCAGAAGATATTAATCAGGCTTTAAAAGAAGTGATCAAGGACGGTACATCTAAAAAAATTAATGAAAAATATTTTGGGGCTGATTATTCGCCGAAGGTTGAGTAACAGGTATGGGATATAAAAGGAAAGACCGATATGAAATGATATTAGAAAGGTGATATCAAAAGTATAAGTAAGAATATAGGAGTGAGGACAGCGTATATGAAAATAATATCTACAGATATCATAAAATTAAAAGCTGCAAAAACGGCAGGACAGACACCGGTTCTGATAAGAATCCATACGGATGAAGGTATCTACGGGTATGGCGAAGCGGGTGTATCCATTATGGATTATTCACTTGGCTGCATGGAGCTTTTGCGATCATTTTCGCGAATGCTGATCGGGAGAAATCCGTTAGAGAATGATGTGATTTACACACAGCTTGTCAATACATTCTGGGCAAAAGGGAATGGGGGCATTATTATGGCCGCCATTTCGGCGATAGATACTGCACTTTGGGATATAAAAGGAAAATATTTCGGTGTTCCAGTATATGAACTCTTGGGTGGAAAATACAGGGACAAACTAAGAAGTTATGCAAGTCAGCTGCAAAATGGCTGGAAATATCCAGATTTTCTTGGATCACCGGGAGATATCGGATTTCTGAAAGAATCATGCCGGAAGGCGGTAGAAGAAGGATATGATTGTATTAAAGTTGATTTTATTGCGAAGGATTTTGATGGGGTTCCGTTAAAGGGCGATGAAGGGAGAAACTGGCTGTCTGTAAAGACATTGCGGCAGACGGAACAAAAACTGCAGGCAGTTAGAGAAGTTATAGGTAACGATATAGAGCTGATATTAGAAAATCATTGCCTGACCGGTGCCAATACAGCAATTCAATTCGCCAGACTTGCAAAAGAGTACAATCCGATGCTGTTAGAAGAACCGGCAAATCCATTGGATGAACTGGACTACCGACGAATCAGGGAAGCTGTTGATATCCCACTTGCAACCGGAGAAAGAAGTTATACGAGAAGAGGCTTCCTGCCATTATTGAAAAATGGATATCTGGATGTGGTACAGCCGGATCTTGGAAATTGTGGAGGAATTACAGAAGGACGAAAGATTGCAGACCTGGCAGAGACATTTGGAGCAACGGTACAGACACATACTTGTAATACTCCGATCAGTGTGGCAGCAGCGTTGCAGTTTGAAGCGGCGATCCCGAATTTTATTATTCATGAGCATCATACAAATAATACACTTCCGATCAACACAGAGCTATGTATCTATGATTACCAGCCGGTGGATGGATATTTTACAGTTCCTGATCTGCCGGGAATAGGGAATGAGTTGAGTAAGAAAGCACTGGCGGAAGCGGAGATAGAGGTAATAGCTTGACAAAACATATCTCATGGATTAAAATAATTGACAATTCAACATTTTTTATGGCGATGAAGGGAATTAGTACATGAAGATTCAGCTGCAGAGAGGATATCATATGGTGTAAGATATCTGCTGTCCATCACATGGAACCGGTCCTGGAGCCACTGTATGAAAGTGCAGCGTGTCAGCCGGCGTTAACGGCCAATGAAGAGAACTGCGAAAGGGTCGCAGTTAACTAGGGTGGTACCGCCGAGCTTTTCGGTCCCTTTTTCGGGGAGACGAAAGGCCCGGCGTTTTTGCGTTGTATGCGTTTGAAAAATGTTATCTATAGCAACTGCGAGTGGCAGGTTTTGCAATACTATAGTATGCGAGAAAAGTTGTAAGTGGCAGTTTTTTAACGTGGCGGAATATTGTCAGGTTATGGAGCTCCCGGCAAAAAATAACGTGGAATAAGGATTTCACCAAAATTGAAAAGGAGAAGAGAAACATGGCAAAGGAAAAATTAGTCAAAAATATTACATCTCGTGATGAAGATTTCGCACAGTGGTACACAGACGTTGTACGTGAAGCAAATCTTTGTGATTATTCAAGCGTAAAAGGATGCATGAACTACTTACCGAATGGTTATGCAATCTGGGAACTGATTCAGTCAGATCTGGACAGACGTTTCAAAGAAACAGGAGTTGAGAATGTATATCTGCCAGTACTGATTCCGGAATCACTTCTGGAAAAAGAAGCAGATCATGTAGAAGGATTCGCGCCGGAAGTTGCATGGGTAACACATGGCGGAATGGAAAGACTGCAGGAAAGATTATGCGTACGCCCTACATCAGAGACCCTGTTCTGTGACCTCTGGGCAAAGACAGTAAAATCATACAGAGACCTTCCAAAGGTATGGAATCAGTGGAACTCCGTTCTCCGTTGGGAGAAGACAACAAGACCATTCCTCCGTTCAAGAGAATTCTTATGGCAGGAAGGTCACACACTTCATGCGACATATGAAGAAGCTGAAGAAAGAACTATCCAGATGTGGGAAGTTTACAAAGACTGCTACAGAGAGACAATGGCGATTCCGTTCGTAGCCGGAAGAAAGGCAGAGCACGAGAAATTCGCAGGAGCTGAAGACACATATACAATCGAAGCATTGATGCACGATGGAAAAGCACTTCAGTCTGCAACAAGCCACTTCTTCGGAAAAGGATTCCCGGATGCATTTGGAATTAAATATGTAGATAAGAACAATGAACTGCAGAGCGCATATGAGACATCATGGGGATGGTCAACAAGAAGTATCGGAGCTCTGATCATGGTTCATGGTGACGATGACGGACTGGTACTGCCTCCACATGTAGCACCGGTTGAATGTAGAATTATTCCGATCGCCCAGCATAAAGAAGGTGTGCTTGACAGATCTTATGCACTGCTTGATGAATTGAAAAAAGCAGGATACAGAGTAAAAATTGATGATTCTGATAAGAGTACAGGATGGAAATTCTCTGAGCAGGAGATCCTTGGTATCCCAACACGTATCGAGATCGGACCAAAGGATATCGAGAAGAACCAGGTTGTTGTTGTGCGTCGTGACAATCGTGAGAAGATTGTTGTATCTCTCGATGAGATTGCAGTAAAACTCCGCGAGATCTTAGAGCAGGAGCAGCAGGATATGTACAACAGAGCAGAAGAATTCCTGAACGGCCATATTGATACAGCTACTACAATGGATGAGATGGTTGAGAAGTTCAAAGCCAACCGCGGATTCGTGAAAGCATGCTGGTGCGGAGATCCGGAATGTGAAGGCGAAGTAAAATATAACACAGGCGGTGCTGCTACAAGATGTCTGATCGAAGATGAAGAATTCATTTCTGATAAATGTATCTGGTGTGGAAAACCTGCGAAGCATATGGCTTACTGGGGAAAATCATATTAATTTATAACTAAATGGGGACGGAGGATTTCTCAAAATCCTCCGTCCCAAATTAAAAATGTCTTGTCCCTTATCAGAAGGGAGAGGAAAATTTGCCAAGAGAACCAAGGAAAAAAAGCAGTACAGGGATTTACCATGTAACTAATCGTGGTATAAATAAACTGCCAATTTTTAATAGTAATCGAGAGAAAACTCGATTTCAGAATCTTTTGAAAGAATATAAAGAAAAATATGATGTGCAAATCTATGCATATTGTATCATGTCAAATCATTTTCATTTACTTATAAAAGCTGATTTAGAAGAGTTAGCTTCTTTTATGGCTAGAATCTTAGCTATTTACGCAATTTATTATAATAAAATGCATCAGAGGATAGGATACGTATTCGAAGGAAGGTATAGGAGTCAGTGTATTGAAAATACTAGCTATTTTTGGAATTGTTTCCGATACATTCATAGCAATCCTGTAAAAGCCAATATGTGTAAAAGTATAGAAATATATAAATACAGTAGTGCCAGAGAATATTATGGGGAAACAGGAATAGAAATTGTTGCATTGAATGCATTAGAGCTTGTCAGAGAAAAGTTTGTTGATAACCAAAATTTTTATAACTATCATAAAGAAGAAGTGGATAAAAATATATTGTTTATTGATATTCCAGAAGAAGAATTTGCTCAACAAAAAGTTCGTGCAGAAGTTATTTTGCAACAAATGCAAAAAGATTTTCAGATAAATGCAGAAGAGATTTTAGATGATATTTCTATGAGAAATTTGTATGATAATGTTATAAAAATATGTTTGAAAATTAAAATGGAACAGGCTAAGCGGGTAAGAAATGCTATAGAAGATGATTATAGGTAAAAAGAAGTAGGGACAGGACATTTTTAATTTGGGACGGAGGATTTCTAAAAAACCCCCGTCCCCATAAAAATTATGATATGATATTTATAGAGCAGATAAACGGAGGAGATAATGTGAATAACTTTAATATAAAATTACCGGATGATGTGCAGTTTATAATTCATACTCTGCAAGCACATGGGTTTGAGGCATATGCAGTTGGAGGATGTGTCAGAGATTCAATTCTGGGAAGAGAACCAGGTGACTGGGATATTACGACATCGGCAATGCCGGAAGAGACAAAGGCATTGTTTGATAAAACATTTGATACAGGAATTGAACACGGAACGATAACAGTGCTTTTAAATCACGAGGGATATGAAGTTACTACGTACAGAATTGATGGAAAATATGAAGATAGCAGACATCCGAAAGAAGTAACATTTACAAGAAATTTGAAAGAAGACTTGCTCAGAAGAGATTTTACAATCAATGCTATGGCATATAATGATAAGGATGGAATTGTAGATATATTTGGCGGAATGCAGGATTTGGAAAAGCATATGATTCGATGTGTGGGAAATGCAAAGGAACGTTTTTCGGAGGATGCGCTTCGGATTTTAAGAGGGGTCAGGTTTGCAGCGCAATTAGGATTTGAGATTGATGAGGAGACAAAAGAAGGAATGAGACTCCTTGCACCGACGTTGGAAAATATCAGTGCGGAGAGAATACAGGTTGAATTAGTTAAGATGTTGATATCTGACAGACCAGAACTTATAAGAACTGCTTATGAGCTTGGAATTACAAAGATATTTTTGCCGGAATTTGACCAGATGATGGAGACGGAGCAAGAAACACCGCATCATATGTATACGGTCGGAGAACATACGATTCATGCAATGATGAATGTTCGGAATGATAAGATACTTCGACTGACAATGCTGATGCATGATATGGGAAAGCCGGAATATAAGACGATGGATAAAAATGGTGTAGCACATTTTAAAATGCATGCATTAGGAAGTGAACGTATAGCAAAAGAGGTGCTTCGAAGACTGAAGTTCGATAATGATACGCTGCATAAGGTGACAAGGCTTGTATTACATCATGATTATCGGATGTCAGCAGAAGCAAAAAATGTTAGAAGGGCAATGAATAAGATTGGTGAAGATATTTTTCCGGCTTATATGGAAGTCAGAAGGGCAGATGTTCTGGCTCAAAGTGAATATCAGAGAGTTGAAAAATTAAGAAATTTAGATGAAGTAGAACAGACATATGCAGAGATTATAAAAAAGGGGCAGTGTGTTTCATTAAAAGAATTAGCTGTAACAGGTAGAGATTTGATCCAGGTCGGAATGAAACCAGGAAAAGAAATCGGGGAAAAGTTAAATGAATTATTAGAAATGGTTATTGAAGTGCCGGAATTGAATAAAAAAGAGATATTGTTAAAGTGTGTGAGTGTGGATAATTAGTGAAAAGAATATAAAAAGTTAAAAAGATTAAAAATACAAAATGGGACAGGGCATATTCAGATGGGGACGGAGGATTTCTAAAAATCCTCCGTCCCCATCTGAATATTTTCCACATTTTCCACATACATTTAAAAAGAATATCAAGTGTAATGTGCGGGGAATGTAAATGCAGGAATTTGAACAAAAAATACTGGAACAATATGATATAGAAGTAAACAGCACCCGTAAAGTCAGGGGTGCTGTTTTATGCGAAACAAATAAAGGGCTATTCCTTTTGAAGGAAATTACAATATCCGAGAAAAGAATCCCTGCGTTATGTGAACTTTATACATGGCTTTCTGGGCAGGGATGCCATCAGATTGACTATATAATTATTAATCATAACGGTGAATATGTATCAGCGTTGGAGAATGGGGATTGCTATATATTGAAAAAATGTTTTGCAGGTCGTGAATGTGATATTAAAAAAAACAGGGAAATATTTGAGGCGGCCGGAAATCTGGCAAAATTACATATTATCATGCAGCATGAACTGGAACATGGGATTGCTGAAGGGATAAAGACAGATGAAAAATACAGACGGCATAACCGAGAATTAAAGAAAGTCCGGCAATTTACAAGAAAAGTTGTTGCCAAAGGAGAGTTTGAATCCGCTTTTTTGAAGCAATTTGATCAGATGTATCAGTGGGCGGAAGCGGCGGCAGAGGAGCTGGAAAAGTCAGAATATGACAAATTGTATGCCAGTGAAATGAATCAGTTTTCCATGATACACGGAGAATATAATTATCATAATATTATCATGACCAGGGACGGAATCGTTACGACCAATTTCGAGAAATTCCGTCGGGATATTCAGGTGGAAGATTTGTACTATTTCCTTCGAAAAGTAATGGAAAAAAGCGGATGGAAGATCCGCCTGGGGGATGGCATGCTGAATGCTTATTCGGCCATACATCCACTTACAAAGAATGAACTGGAATATTTGAAGATCCGTCTGATTTATCCGGAGAAATTCTGGAAGACCGCCAATTCGTATTATTGTACGAATAAAGCCTGGATATCTGTAAAAAATATAGAAAAACTTCAGATGGCAATAAGACAGACAGAGGAGAAAAAAATATTTTTAAAAGAAGTATTTGGTTTTGAACTTTAACAGCAAGGCAAAATGGCGAAAAAGCTTGGAAATACGGGGAAAACAAGGGATTTACCTTGACATTCACAATGAAAACAGGTATAACAATACATAAAGGCATGCCATATGACGGGTATGGACGTTGACTTTGTATAAAAAGAATTAAAATTGTGAATTCTAAATGTAAATAAGAGGAGGAACATATCCATGAATAAGACAGAACTGATCGCAGCAATTGCTGACCAGGCAGAATTATCAAAGAAAGATTCTGAAAAAGCTTTAAAAGCTTTTATCGATGTTGTTACAGAAGAATTAAAGAAAGAACATAAAGTACAGGTTGTTGGATTTGGTACTTTTGAAGTAAGCATGAGAGCTGAAAGAGAAGGAAGAAACCCTCAGACAGGCGAGACTATGAAGATTGCAGCATGTAAAGCACCAAAATTCAAAGCTGGTAAAGCATTAAAGGATGCTATCAACGAGTAGTATATGCTTATGTGTCTGAAAGAAACTGTCAGTAGCAGGTTCTGTAGACTGTAAAGTATACAAGAAAAGTTGTAAGCGGCAATTTTTGTATTTGTAATATATAATCCGAACGGATTGATACCGGAGAGTGCCTTGGCGCTCTCCGTTTTTTTAACTAGAGTATGCAGGAGAACAGAGATATGAGATTAGATAAATTTTTGAAAGTATCCAGACTGATCAAACGACGGACTGTGGCAAATGAAGCCTGTGATGCCGGCCGTGTGCTGGTGAATGACAAACCGGCAAAGGCATCGGTGAAAGTAAAACCGGGGGATATTATAGAAATTCAGTTTGGAATCAGAACTGTAAAAGTAGAAGTTCTTGATATTAAGGATACGACGAAAAAAGAAGAGGCAGGTGACCTGTTCACGTATTTATAAAAACGATCACATAAAAATATTTATAAAGTTAATAAAGGGACTGCAAAAAGCAGGAGATCATCACAACCTTTCTTGCGTAAGTATGAAAAGTCATAATTTTGAGTTGCCTTTCATACAATTAGTAAGAAAGGTTGTGATAGTTTTGGAGTCGGTAGCAGTACAAAAAAATCATAAATTAGTATTGAATAATCGGAAAGCAGGGTTGGTGACAGGAGTTCTGGATGTACTGTCTTTTAATTTGAATGAGATATTGCTGGAAACAGAACAAGGGATGTTAATGGTAAAAGGTACCGATCTGCATGTGAATCGTGTGAATCTGGAAAAGGGTGAGATTGATCTGTCAGGAAATATTGACAGTATTTCCTATTCGGATATACATTCTACTGCAAAACAGGGGGAAAGTTTTTTCGGAAAATTATTCCGTTAAACGGTCAGCAAATAAAAATTTTCGAAAAGAATGAGAAGATGAATGCCAGGAAATAAAGAAAAAAGCAGGAAACAGGATGGAATGTAAGATGGGGATAGGAAAAGAATTATTCATATTTCTTCTGGCAATCATGGCCGGGGCAATCGTACGTCTTGCATACCGATGTATCAGCTGTCTGCGGAATGTAGTACATCATGCACACTGGGTTATAGAGCTGGAAGATCTGTTTTACTGGGTTGGAACTGCAATTTTTCTGTTTGTGCAGATTTACTACACAAGCAGTGGTAGTGTACGGTGGTATTTTATACTAGGTGTTGGGATTGGTGTAATTGCCATGTCATTTTTAATTGTTGTTATTCAAAGATTGTGTCGAAAAATTGTAGGGACAGCCAGCGGGTTTTTTACTGAAACACTTGAAAAAGGCGGGAAAAAAAGATAGAATAAAAACAATTAACAGGTGAGTGAAACGGCAGAGTTGCCGGCAAGGGTGAGTAAATTAAGATGAATAATGTAAAAAAGCAGAGGAACCGCAGAAAGCGGCAGCGCAGGCGTTCTCAGAATCATAAGAGAAGTGTGTTGGCGATCAGTGCAGTTGTTCTTTTGTTAACGGTTATGGTGTCTGCAAACAGTATGACATTAAAAGCGAAGAACAGAGAATACCAGGCGCAGAAGACAGAATTAAATGAACAGATTCAGGCTGAAAAGGATCGTGCAAAAGAGATTAAAGAATTGGAAAAATATGTTGGAACGGATAAATATGTAGAAGATGTAGCAAAAGAGAAACTGGGTCTGGTACATAGTAACGAGATTATTTTTAAATCGAAATAAGAAAAATAAGAGTGTTTAATACGAATGATAAGCTTCAGGAAGAAATTCCTGAAGCTTTTTCTTTTTAATCACCGTGTGTTCGGAAGAGGCTTCCGGTGGCAGATTCTGCAGATGACGGACAAATCTGGAGTCTCAGATGAGAAAAGACTTTACTGATAATAAAAAATAACAAAGGCAGAAGAAAGGGGAATAAAAAGTTGTCACAGATAAAGGAACAGGAAATATTTGTAAATCCATATGTGGTACAGATGGATAAATTTGCTGATTCACTGGAACATTTATCCAGAACATTTCTGAATATGGAACATTATAAAGGAACATTGTCCAAAGAAGAGATTGATGGAATGTTCGAAAAGGTGACAGGAAAGGTCTGTGCCAGCTGCGAACGGAGAGGTGAGTGTCTGGGGGAGAAACGGGCGAAGACATATCAGATGATGTATGAGATCATGTGTACGGCAGAAGAATATGGTGCAGAATTGAATATAGAATTAAAACGCAGGCTGAAGAGACAGTGCCTGCTTGCACCTCGTTTTCTGAGGGAAAGTCTGGAAGAATTTGAAAATGCCAAGCAGCTTCTGATGTGGAACCACAGACTGGTACAGGCAAGAGAAGGATATGCAAGACAACTTACGAGCTTTGCAAAGATGATACAGTATACAACGAGAGAACTGGATGCCGGAATTTTTCAGGATGACCATCTGGAAAAGAGAATCAAAGCAGTGTTAAAAAAGGAAAATATAAAGATGCTGTCAGTTGTACTTTATATGACACAACAGGGAAAATATGAGGTGCATCTGACGGTAAAAGCAATGAAAGGACGGGTAGTCCTTGCAAAAGATATTGCATTTCTGGTAGGAAAATGTATAGGAAGAACGATGATTCCAAGACAGGGAGAGCGCTTAGTAATCGGGGAAGAATATGGCACGATTGCCTGTATGGAGGGTGCGGAATTTCAGACATTACAGGGAGTGGCAAGGATCGGAAAAGGACTGGAACAGATTTCGGGAGATACGTTTCTTATGAAAGATCTTCCAGGTGGACGGAAAGGGATCGCACTTTCGGACGGTATGGGATCCGGTGAAGAAGCATTCCGGGACAGTACAATGGTAGTGGAAATGTTGGAAGAATTGTTGGAAGCCGGATTTCCGGTGGAGACGGCAGTGCAGATGATGAATACGGCACTGGTGATCGGCAGGGAAGAAGTAAAGTTTTGTACGCTGGATGTGTGCCTGTTCGATTTGTATCAGGGGAATTGTGAGTTTGTAAAAGCCGGGGCATCTGCAACGTTTATCAAAAAGAAAGATGAGGTCGAAAAGATTGAATCGGCTACGCTTCCGATCGGAGTTGTACAGAATATAGAACTGAAACGGGAAGTGAGGAATCTGGAATCGGGAGAGTATGTGATCATGGTGACGGATGGTGTGATGGATGCGCTTCCAGTTGGCAGTCAGGAAGAAAAAATGATGGAATTCATTCGTGATACAAATATTGTTAATCCGACGGAATTTGCCCGGAATATCTTAAGTCAGGTTCTGAAATGTTCCGGAGAAATGCCGATGGATGATATGACGGTACTGGTAATCGGGATGTGGGGGATAAGTTGACTTTCTATAAGAAATTTTATATATTTAATTTATATAGAGCTTATGTATTTACCATATCGGTAAGAGAAAAATCCGGTATCGGGGACGCAGAAAGAATACGGGAAGAATACAGACAGAATGAAGGAAAAGGAAGGCCGGAATGTATCAACGGGTGAAAACATATGTGGAAAAACACCATATGTTACAGGAAAATGATCATGTAATTACAGGCGTATCTGGAGGCGCAGACTCCGTATGCCTTCTTTTCATGTTAAAGGAACTGGAAAAAGAGATGCCATTGGAGCTGACAGCGGTGCATATCCATCACGGTCTCCGCGGTGACAGTGCGGATGCGGATGAGAGATATGTAAAGGAACTTTGTGAACGGCTGGGAGTCCGGTGTCTGACGTTTCATGAGAATGTGGAGCAGTATGCAAAAGAGCAGAGATTAACGCTGGAAGAGGCGGGGCGGAACATCAGACGGCAGATATTTGAGAAGGTGTGTCAGGAAAAAAAAGGGACGAAGATTGCGCTGGCACATCATCAGAATGACAATGCGGAGACGCTTTTGTGGAACTTAAGCCGTGGCTGCGGGTTGCGTGGGCTTGGCGGCATCAGTCCGGTGGAAGGAGATCCGGTACAGTATATACGCCCGCTTCTCTGTGTACAGAGGCGTGAAATTGAAGCGTTTTTAAAGGAAAAGGGAATTTCTTACCGCACAGATGAGACGAATCTGGAAGATCATTATACAAGGAACCGGATCCGGAATCATGTGATCCCTTATCTGGAACAGGAAATCAATCCGCAGGCGGTCACGCATATGTCCGGGACGATGGAACAGATGCGTGCGGTGTGGACGTTTATGGAAAAAGAAATGCAGAAATGCCGGGAACGGTATGTGGAAAAACGGCCGTGCGGAAACACGGAAGCACAGAATATAGCAAATGAAAATATAGAAAAATGTTATGCTGGGAAAAATGATGTAAAAAATGAAGAAGGCAGATTGCTGATCAGAGATGAAATGTTCACGGATGTGGATGAAACTGTCCGTTCCTTCCTGATTCATGCATTGTTATGCGAGACTGCCGGGCGCAGAAAAGATATTGAGCAGGTACACGTAAAGCTGATCGAGGATCTGTCACACCTTCAGACCGGAAGAAAGATCATGCTTCCTTACGAAATGATAGCGGAAAAATGCTATGAAGGAATCCTGCTTGGCAGATTGATGTCAAAAACAGAGGGAAATGATAGGAAAAACAGGAATGATACCAATGATAGCATCGGCGATGAATCGGAAGTACGGATGAGGGTGTTTGGACAAACGCCGGAAACAGGCGTATTTCCTAAAAAAACCTACACGAAATGGTTTGACTATGATATAATTAAGAGCACTGTAAAAATAAGACATAAAGAGC
>CAKRAT010000030.1 GCA_934295165.1 uncultured Dorea sp.
GTTAACCGAAGGGTCGTTGGTTCGAACCCAACTCGGGGAGTTAAAGACAGAAATCGATTTGATTTCTGTCTTTTTTTTCGATATCAAAAAAAGAGAAATATGATTCGGAGTTATGAGAAGGCAGAGAAAAAGAATGAAATACATTTTACAGACGGATGATGAAATAATAGAGATTCCAATTATACGATCGAAACGAAAGACGCTGGGTTTAGAAGTAAAATATGACGGCACGGTAAATGCCAGAGTTCCGATGCGGGCACCAAGAGAGATTATAGAAAGATTTATCCGGGAACATGAAGCATGGATTGTCAGGAAAAGACAGGAGTGGAGTCTGGCAGGAAATAAAGATGATATGGCAGGGCAACATGGAGTGAATGCCATAGATCCATCCAGAATTCTGCCTGCAGTAGAGACAAAAGAAGGAAAGGCCAAAATCAGACAGTATATAGAAAAACAAGTAGAATATTATGCTGGATTAATGGGTGTCACATACGGAAGGATATCTATGCGTAACCAGAAAACACGCTGGGGAAGCTGTAGCAGCCAGGGAAATCTGAATTTTAACAACCGGTTATTGTTCGTGCCGGAAGAGCTGGTTGATTATGTAATCGTACATGAACTGGCACACAGAAAAGAGATGAACCACTCGAATGCATTTTGGAATGTGGTAGCAAGATATCTGCCGGATTATAAAGAACGCAGAAGAAAATTGAAGACATATCATATACAATAAGACGGTATATTCAAATATTAAATATACAAGCCTCCAAATATACAAACATTATAAGAGAACATTTATGTAAAGAAATATGATATGAAAATGAGAAAAATATATAGAAAACGTTTATAAATCATAGTGCTTATAGAATATGTGCGAAAGATACAAAAATTAACAAATGCTTTGTAGGTCAATGACGATGAAAAATAATTTTAAAATGTTAAAATGTTAACTTGTTAGGAATAGAAATAACAGGTCTGGAGTAGGTGAAATGTTTAAAGTAAGTTATTTTTTGGAAGTCCTGCCGATTATTGCAAGTAAAGTTAATATTACATTTGAATTAACGATAGCTGCGACAATATTTGCACTGATCGTGGGAGTTATTATTGCAATCATCGGTTATTACAAAATTCCGGTATTGTATCAGCTGACCAGAGTGTATGTCTCTATTATGCGGGGTACACCGGTTGTAGCGCAGTTATATTTCTTCTATTATGGAATTGCATTATACAGTGCATTTGTAAGAAATATGACACCTCTTATCGCAGTAGCGGTAGTTATGAGTTTTAATATGGGAGCTTTTATGTCAGAAAGTATCAGAGGAGCATTATTATCCGTTGATGAAGGACAGAAAGAAGCTGCATATTCACTGGGAATGACGAATTTTCAACTGGTTACGAGAATCGTAATTCCACAGGCTGTACGTGTGGCATTGCCGCCGCTTTTTAATGACATCATTAACCTGATCAAGATGACTTCACTTGCATTTATGCTTGGTGTACCGGATATTATGGGAGCTGCCAAGATTGAGGGAGCCAGAACGTTCAGATATTTTGAAATTTATGCGGCCGTTATGCTGGTGTACTGGTTGATCATATTTGTGTTGGGAATCTTACATAAGTTATTAGAAAAGAAATGTGCAAATATGTATTAGGATGAGATCTTAAATGGGCTAACCATTGAGATAAATTTATTATCATTTATTTGACAAAGAGGAGATTAAGTATTATGAAAAAACGTGTATTAGCTGCTTTATTAGTAACTATGATGACAGTAGGAACTGTTGCAGGATGTGGAAGCAATGCAAAATCTGATGATTCAGATAAGAAAGCAAGTTCTGAGTCTAAGAGTGATGACAAAAAAGATTCCGGAAAGAAAGTAACAGTCGTTACATCTGGTACGGGAGAGCCATACAGTCTTATTTCTGATGATGGAAAATGGACAGGTATCGACGCTGAGATGTGGGATGAAATTGAAAAACGTACCGGTTGGGAAGTAGAAGTAAAACAGGCTTCTTTCGATGCTATGTGGGGAGAACTGGATACAGGACGTGCTGATGTAGTTGCAAACTGCCTTGCAGTCAAAGAAGAAAGAACAGATAAATATAATGCAACAATTCCATATTATGGAGATTCACAGTGCATTATCGTAAATGATGATTCTGATTACAAGACATCTGATGATTTAAAGGGAAAGACTGTAGGATGTACAAACGGACAGGCTGCTCAGACAATCATTGAAGATATGGCAAAAGAAAAAGGATTTACAGTAAAACTTTACGAAGACAGTGCTGTAGGTATGAACGATCTGAAGCTTGGAAGAATTGATGCATATGCAAATACAACAACAAATGTAAATGCATTTACACATAACAATTCAGATGCAAAATTCCGTTTCTTTGATGAACAGCTTATGGCAAACAACGTGGCTTACTTCCTTCCAAAAACAGATGACGGTGAGAAACTGACAAAAGAATTAGATGATGTAATCCAGGATATGTTAGATGACGGAACAGTAGCAAAGATCACTGAAAAATGGATGTATGCTGATATGACAAAATTAATCCAGAAATAAGAAAAGTCAGGAAGATTAAAACGTATGGGAACAGAAACACAGTTGGTTAAGGTTGAACATTTATATAAAGAATTTGATGAAAATACAAGAGTATTAGAAGATATCAATCTGACGATCAATAAGAATGAAGTGATTGCAATTTTAGGACCTTCGGGAACTGGTAAATCGACATTACTCAGATGTCTGAATTACCTGACAGTACCGACAAAAGGAAAAATAACAATTGGTGATGTAACTGTAGATGCACAGAACCATACAAAGAAGGATGTGATAGAACTTCGGAAACATTCTTCAATGGTATTCCAGAGCTACAATCTCTTCAAGAATAAGACTGCATTAGAGAATGTAATGGAAGCGCTGACGGTTGTACAGAAAAAATCAAAGGCAGAAGCGGAAAAAATTGCATTAGAGCTGCTGGATAAAGTTGGAATGAGTGAAAGAAAGGATTTTTACCCGTCGAAACTGTCCGGAGGACAACAGCAGAGAGTGGGAATTGCAAGAGCGCTTGCAGTAAATCCAAATGTAGTATTATTTGATGAGCCGACATCTGCATTGGATCCCGAATTGGTAGGAGAAGTGCTGAACACGATCAAATCTCTTGCCGAAGAAGGAACGACCATGATTCTGGTTACGCATGAAATCGGATTTGCGAGAGAAGTAGCAAGCAGAATTCTTTTCATGGACGGAGGAAGAATTGCAGCCGATGGAACACCGGAGGAAATCATCGATCATCCAGAGAATCAAAGACTTCAGCAGTTCCTGAATTTTGTTAATCGTAAATAGAATGACTGAAAGGTCTGCACAGGATTTGTGCAGGCCTTTTTTGAGGAGTTGGTACAATGAGCAGTATAGATGATAAGATAAGACAAATTGCAAAAGAGACAGAACCGGAACTGATTCGTATCAGAAGAGAGCTGCATCAGTATCCGGAGCTTGGAATCGATCTTCCAAAGACACACGATATTATCAGCCGTGAATTACACAAGATTCCGGGACTTAAGATAACAGAACACGCTGCAGGTGGATATGGTCTGATCGCGGAACTTTATGGGAAGAAAGAGTATGGGAAAAATGTTCTGTTGCGGGCAGATATAGATGCGCTTCCTTTGGAAGAAAAAGTGGAGAGCGATTATAGATCCAGACATTCTGGATGTATGCATGCATGTGGGCATGATGGACATGCAACATGGCTGATCGGAGCAGCAAAGATTCTGGCACAGCTGACAGATGAATTCGGCGGATGTATAAGATTTGCATTTCAGCCGGGCGAAGAAGTCGGACTTGGCGCAGGTACGATGATAGAAGAAGATAAAGTACTGGAAGATCCGAAGATGGATATGGCATTTGCCGCACATGGCTGGCCGTCTGTAGAGAGTGGAAAGATTGGAATTGTGAGGCGCTATGCATTTGGCTGTGTGGGAGATTTTAAAGTCAGAATTATCGGAAAGAAGGGACATGCATCATGGCCGGAGCAGACGGTTGATCCGATTGCGGCGGCGAATGAGATATATCAGCATATCCCGGCAATACTGACACGTACGGTCAGCGGAACAGAGCCTAAGATCATGTCAGTCACTTATATGCAGGCAGGAGATGTGAATGTCAGAAATATCATTCCACAGGACTGCGTATTTGGCGGAACGATGAGGGCCGTAAAACGAGAAGTTCTGGAAAAAATGAAAGCAGAACTGGAAAAAGAAATCCGGGGAGTATGTCAGGTGTACGGAACTTCTTATGAGGCAGATATCAGAATTCACGGAGGAAGTGTAAAGAACGCACCGGAATTATTGAATGGAGTGAAAAAGTCAGCAGCAAATGTATTTGGAAAGGAAAATGTTTACATCATAGAAGAAGACAATCTGGGTGGAGAAAATTTTGCGGAATATAGCTGCCGTGTTCCGGTGGTATATATGTTCATCGGAATAAAACCGGAAGAGAAGAAAGAGATTCCAGGTCTGCACAGTCCGGAATATCAATTTGATGATACGGTGCTGGCAGGAGCGGCTGCTGCATTTGCAAATATTGCGGTTCATGGCTGTATGGGAGAACTGGAAGAAAATTAGAGAAAGAACAGGAGAGGTAGCAGAATGGAAAAGCTGGTTTACGTAGACCGAAGAAATACAAATTGTAATAAATGGGACGGACAGCAAAAAATGTTCGGAGAAGAAGGTCTTCATGCAATGTGGGTGGCAGATATGGACTTCAGGGTACCGGAGTGTGTAGTCAGTGCGCTCAGGGAATATGTGGAATCAGGAGTGTATGGATATTATAAGATTCCGGATGCTTATTATCAGGCATTCATTGACTGGGAGAGGGAGCATCACGGATATGAAGTGAAAAAAGAATGGATCCGTTTTTCACCGGGAGTTGTTGCTGGATTTCACTGGCTGTTACAGATCCTGACGGAAGAAAATGATGCAGTAATTGTAAATACGCCTGTATATTATCCATTCCTGGATGCAGTAAAGAATAATCACAGAACATTGATCTGTTCCGACCTTAAGAATGAGAACGGAGAATATACAATTGATTTTGTGGATTTTGAGAAAAAGATCACAGATCATCAGGTGAAATTATTTATTTTGTGTTCGCCTCATAATCCGGCAGGAAGAGTGTGGAAAAAAGAAGAGCTAAAAAGGCTTTTCGAAATCTGCAGAGCACATCAGGTGTATATTATATCTGACGAAATCCACCAGGATCTGGTATTTGAAGAGAATAAGCACATTCCTTCATTATCGGCCGGAGAGTATGATGATATCATGGTGTCGGTTGCAGCCGCATCAAAGACATTCAATATTGCGGGAGCGCAGAATTCTATGGTAATCATTCCAGATGAAAAACTTCAGGAAAAATGGGATGCCTATGTAAAGGGCAACAGAGTACTGGGAGGAAATGCCTTTGGATATGTTGCGGCACAGGCGGCATATGCAGGAGGAGGGGAATGGCTGACATTGGTGTTAGCTCAGATTGAAGAGAATTACCGCTATCTGAGAACAGAACTTGCAGAAAAACTTCCTGAGGCGGTTGTGACTCCGCTGGAAGGAACTTATCTGTGCTGGATTGATCTTGCAGCATATGTACATGCGGATGAGATAAAAGAGGTGATCCAGAAAAAGTGCCGTCTGGCAGTTGACTTTGGAGACTGGTTCGGAGGAGAACGGTTTGGTACTTTTATAAGAATGAATCTGGCGACATCAAAAGAGAATGTAGAGATTGGTGTTAATGCTCTGATTACAAACTTAATGAGAAAATAGATATAGAAATTATCAATAAGACTGAATCAATGGCATATGATTTTCTATTTGACAGAAATAATTTTCTACGAGAAAATATCTGTATATGGAGTGAAAAAGATATGTATGAGATTGATGTCTGTTATAAAATAATTTTTGAAGCAATGCTGGAAAAACCGGCATTAAAGAATATTGCTGAAAAGATAAATGAATATACGGGTGCGAAGATCATATTTGTGTCAGGGTCCGGAAAGATCCTGGCATATTCGCATGCATGTGAGCAGGATAACAGCGAATCTGTCAAATGGAGCCATGTAACATTTTCGGAATATGAGAAGTTCTGTCAGGGAGAGACTGCAGGCGAAGAGCGGATTGCTGTGAGACCGGTTGAAATACCGGGAAGACCGGACGGATATGTAGTTATCTTGTATTCGGAAGAAGAGTTCCGGCAGTTTTTTGAAGAGCTGGCAGGTGTGATCGGACAGGCAGTAAAACATTATTTTGAAGAAGCAGAGAAAGCACCGGTGGTGTTACAGCCGATGCGTGAAGCGGTGCTTGCCTGGAGTCTGTTCCATGGAAAGACAGATGGGATACTGCAGACAGAAGAGATATGGAGCGGACACTATATAGAGGTACTGGTTTTAAAGAAGGATCTTCAGGAGAAACAGATCTCGTGGATAAAAGGAATATGGGACAGTCATTGTATCTGTGAAGAAATGGACAGGGTCCTGATATTATTTTATGGATTAAGAGCGAAAAATACGGAAGAGATTTACCGGAAGATCACGGAAAAAGGGATAAGATGCAGCATCAGTGAGCCATTTGGAAAATTAGACAGATGCGCGGCAAAGTATAAGCTGTTAAATCGTATGGCTATGGTGAACGGACTGGAAAATGATCCGGTTATGAAGCGGGAAAAGGAATGGTCGGTACAGGGACTTTATACATATACAACACCGCTCTTTAAAGAAGCGGGATTAAGTGATTACCGGTTGCTGCGGCTGCTTCAGGAAGACAGGGAGAATAATACGGATCTGTACTATACGTTAAAGGTATATCTGCTGAATGAAAACAATATAACAATGGCGGCAGACAGCCTTCATATTCACAGAAATACACTGGTTTACAGATTGAAGCAGATCAGGGAATGTATAGAAGCGGATATCAATGATAACGAAACAGCAAGGGAACTGCTGGCATTTATGATGATGTATGATGTGTCGAGACAAGATCAGAAAAGGCAGAAGTAAGGAGAACATATATGAAACTGGTGCAGGATTTACCAGAGATATTTGAAGAGTTTGGCGAAAAAAAGAGAGAAGCATTTCTGGAAATAAAAGAATATAAGGATAAGGGAATTCCGGTTGTGGGAATGTATTGTGCCTATTTTCCGACAGAACTTGCGATGGCAGTGGGAGCAATTCCGGTGGGACTTTGTTCTTTTTCTAATGAGACGATCACGGCGGCGGAACGGGATCTGCCGAAAAGCATGTGCCCGTTGGTAAAATCAAGTTATGGATTTGCGATCAGTGACAGATGTCCGTTTTTTCATTTTGCAGATCTCGTGATCGGAGAGACGACCTGCGACGGAAAAAAGAAGATGTATGAACTGATGGCGGAATTCAAACCGGTCCATGTAATGGAACTTCCGAACAGCCAGTCCGAAAGAGGACTGGCATTCTGGAAAAGTGAGATCATCCGGACGAAAGAATATCTGGAAGAATTCTTTCATGTCGTGATTACGGAAGAGATGATCCGGGATGCGGTACATTTGAATAATCAGATCCGAACCTCTTTGAAAAATCTTTGTGAACTGATGAAACTGGATCCGGCTCCGGTAAGAGGCGAGGACATCCAGAAGATGGTACAGGGAAGCAAATACCGGTTCGACTTTGCGACGACTCCGGGTGTGGTGAAAGAAGTGATCGACAAGATCATGACAGAATACAGGCAGGGAAAGCATCTGGAAAAACGCCCGAGAATATTGGTGACAGGATGCCCGATCGGCGGTGACAGCCTGAAAGTGATCCGTGCGCTAGAAGATAATGGAGGAGTCGTTGTGGCAATTGAAAACTGCAGCGGAGTGCGGACACTGGGGAATCCGGTGGAGGAAGACTGCGAAGATATCTACGAGGCCATTGCGAGAAAATATCTGTCAACGGGATGTTCGATCATGACACCGAATGATAACCGGATCGATCTGATCGGTGAGATCATTGATGAATATCATGTGGACGGAGTGGTTGAGATGATATTGACCGGATGTCATGCAACTGGGGCAGAATCTGTCTATATAAGAAAATTTGTGACGGAAGAGAAACACCTGCCGTATATTGCAATCGATACGGATTATTCTGCTGCAGATCAGGGACAGATCGCTACCAGACTGACAGCATTTCTGGAGATGATCCAGCCGGGGACGGATGAACACATGGATATCAATTATTGTTATAAGATTGTGCTGGCAGGGCTGACAGAACAAAAGTCCAGAAAAGAAATTCTGGAAGAGATATGGAAATATACGCATATCCCGGTATGTATAAAGACCGGGGAGCAGGAAGCAGAAGAATGGATCGGAATCAGCCGGGAAGAAGCTGAACAGGAAAGCCGGAAAAAGATGGAATATAAGCTGTCCGGGAAGAATGGAGTTGTGACGGCCATTGTTCCGGACGGTATCAGTAAGGAAAATGTGGAAGAACTTCTGGAACTTCTGGCAAAAAGTTATCACATGAGAACACATTCCCGGGACAAAGAAGAAAGTGAACTGCCTGATTATATGTGGATTGTGGCAGAAGATTCCAGAGATCTCATACATATAGAACAGGATCTGACAAAACAGAAGGAAGAGAATAAAATAATAACCGGACTGAAAATTCGGCAGATACAGGAGAATGAGTTATTCCTGTCGGGAATGAATGGAAAAGAAGCCAGAAACTGTGTGATAGACATCTGCCGGAAATCTATGGAAGATGCAGATGGAAAGATAATGATCGGAAATGGATTTTCAGACAGTGAGAAAAAGGAAGAGAACAGACAGCTTCAGTGGCAGATCCTGAATATGGCTGCAGGGCAGAATCAGAAAGAACAGGTACTGCTTGTGGAACATTATTACCATGCACTTGCAATTAACTGCATCAGTGAGAATCTGGGACAGGAGAATATATATCTGGAAGAATTGGAAATTCTGAAAGAAGAGGATCGGAAAACGGGAAAAGAGCTTTATGAGACATTATACTGGTACCTTCGGATGAAACGGAATGTTGCACAGACGGCCGCAAGGCTTGGAATCCACAGGAATACATTGCTGCCAAGAATCGCACGGATCAATGAACTTTTAGATTTGGACGAAAAAGACGGAATGGAATGTGAAGGAATTCTGCTGGCAATGGAAATAGAAAAGATAAAAAATGACTGATACTCCGGGTATCGGTCATTTTTTTAGTTATGTTTAAAGTTTTTCTGGTAGAATAAAGGAAAAAAGTATGAAGGGTGTGAAGATAGATGAAATTATTACTGGCAGAAGATGAGCAGTCTTTGTCGAAAGCGCTGACGGCAATACTGGAGCATAACGGCTATACGGTGGATGCGGTCTATGATGGTGTGGAGGCACTGGAATATCTGGAGATGGGAGAATATGATGGTGTGATCCTGGATATTATGATGCCGCGAATGGACGGTATGACTGCATTACAGAAAATCAGGGAAAAAGGAAATCAGGTTCCAATCCTGATGCTGACTGCCAAATCAGAAGTTGATGACAAAGTAGCAGGACTGGATAACGGGGCAAACGATTATCTGACCAAACCATTTGCAAGTAAGGAACTTCTGGCAAGAATCCGTGCAATGACGAGAACACAGACCGCAGCGGTCACGAGTACATTGCAATTCGGGAACATTTCTTTAGATCAGGCAACAAAGGAATTGTCATCGCCATCGGGAAATTTCCATCTGGCTAATAAAGAATTCCAGGTGATGGAGCTTTTGATGAGTAATCCTAAAAATGTAATTCCGACAGAGCGTATTATGGAAATCTTGCAGATGAGCCGATGGGAAATCTGGATTCCGAGACAGGAAAGGAAATTATGTCTTTATTTCATGAACTGCATGAACAGGGACATACGATTGTGCTGATTACACATGATGATTCGGTGGCAAGGCAAGCAGCAAGAAGTATTCACATATTAGACGGGAAGCTATCGGAGGTGACATTATGATCAGACAGAGCATGAAGATGGCATGGAAGTCCATCGTGTCGAATAAGATGCGTTCCTTTCTTACGATGCTGGGAATCATCATCGGAGTGATGTCACTGGTAGTATTGGTGTCGATGGCAGGAGGAACCAGTGAATCAGTGAGCAATCAGATTGCAAGTATGGGAAGCAATACGCTGACAGTCACCATTAAAGACGACAAAGGAACTCCGATGAAGCTGGAAGACGTGGAGAAACTGACAAAGAAAAAAGCAATCGCAGAGGCAGCACCTGTGGCACAGAGCAGTGTAACAGCGGCAAGTACGTATTCCGATGAGACTGCCACAATCTACGGAACGACAGGTTCTTATGCGGATATTCAGGAACTGGAGCTCTATGAAGGACGTTTTCTGAAGATGACAGATGTGGAGAATCATACGAATGTAGCTGTGATCAATGCCGGACTTGCGATCAATGTTATGGGCAGAATGGATGTAGTCGGAGAGACGATCAGTCTGGATGGCGTGGATTATCAGATCATCGGAGTGCTCGCAGCAGATGAGAATGATACGACGACCACAGAGAATTACGAAGCTTATATACCGTATACATCCCTGATCCGTCTGACGGATGATGTATCGTCAGATATCACAAGTTTCTGCGTATCGGCAACCAGCGAGAAATCTCTGGACGATGCGGAAGAGGCAGTAACAAATGCAATGATGGAACGGTTCGAACAGGATGAAGATGCATTTACCGTGATTAATCAGTCAACCGTCATGGAGACAATGGAAAGTGTAAATCAGACGATGCAGCTGATGCTTGGCGGTATTGCGGCTATTTCACTTCTGGTAGGTGGAATTGGTATCATGAATATCATGCTGGTATCCGTAACGGAACGAACCAGGGAAATCGGTATCCGTAAAGCGATCGGTGCCGGACGTGGCGTGATCATGATGCAGTTCCTGATCGAGGCATTGATGCTCAGCCTGATCGGATGTGGACTTGGAATTTTATTCTCATGGATTACGATCCTGATCATATCGAATGTCGGTGATGCGGATGTGACGTATCAGATGTCGATGAATGTAGTGTGGATCGCAGTGGCGTTCTCGGTATTCATCGGAGTGGTATTTGGAATTTATCCGGCGAATAAGGCGGCTAGGAAGAAGCCGGTGGATGCGCTGCGGTATACGGGATAATTGATATTTAATTTATTAACTGGGTTGGCCTCTCGGTCCTTGAAGAACGCAGTATAAGGCACTTCTTGTTCAGGTTCCATGAGGCAGAAACACTAAGGTCGTGAAAATTTACTAAGAACAAAATAAAATTGCGAGAACTCACCCCTTTTGGGGTTCAGACAACTCGCAATTTTATTTTAACGTAAATTCCCACAACCTAAGTGTTTCTAACCTCATTCCACATTCACAAGAAGTGCCTTATACTGCGTTCTTCAAGTCGTGACTGGCTGTGGAAGTTAATAAATCAAGTGCCGGGAGCGGTAACCTGGTGGAGACCACTACGGTACACATATCTAATGAAATTTTTTAAGTCCACTATGTGACAGGTAATTCCAACAACCTTTCGGTATCATAACAGTTACGCAACCACCATTTAATCCTTTAGTATTACCCGTCGACGGAACCTGAACAGGAAAGGATTCCTAACTTTTATTCCGGTCCGGGTAGTCGATAGCCTGATGCATTAAATTCCAATTTTATTATGCATATTACTGTTCTGCTTCAAATACTGCTTCGTATAAGTACAGACCGCAAAACATTTCCCGCACAGATCCGTGTCAATCCCAGTACTCTTTCGCATAATTTCCCGCTGCTTCTTATAACATGCAGAGACAGATACGATATCTTCACGAGGCATTCCCAGATGCCACAAGGTATTTTTCAGCGCATGTGCCGGGCAATACCGGACGCAGGCATGACAGGCACCGCACCGGGAATGTGTGATCGGAGCATCACAGGTTAGCTGTGCATCGGTCAGAAGAGAAGAAATCCTTACGGCAGAACCGTATTGAGGTGTTACCAGCAGGTTGTTTTTCCCAATCCAGCCAAGCCCGGCTCTGGTGGCAACCGTTTTGTGAGGGAAAGGACTGCGCTTGTCCGAGTCTACCGTTACCCGGTCTGTTGTCTGGGCATAAGCCTGGTATCCTCTGCCTGTCAGATATTCTTCACCGGCAGTTACGATGGCGTTCAGTTTGTCGTTCAAAGTAGTGTAAAGTTCGTAATATTCTCTGGTAGGAGCAAGCTGAAGGTCTTTGATGACATGCTTCGGTAACGGGACTGCGACTGCAATACCGACCGGATAGTCAGTAGATGGGACTGCGGTCAGATCCCCAATTCCGACCAAAGCAGCACCTTGTGAGATCATATAATCTCTGAATTCTTTCGTGGGATTCATAAAAATCCCTCCTTTCAGAACATTTCCGTTCATTGACTTATTGTACATTCAATTTTACAATAGAATGCAGAAGAAAGATAGTGGGAAAGGAAACTATTATGGGAAGTATGATGACGGAATTAATGGAAGCGATTCAGGACAGTGAAGGAAGAGCGGACCGCATGGTGCTTACGGTGCTGGAGGGCGGATCCATTTCTGAAAAGGCATTGGTTATAGATGGAGAAATTATCTGGGAAAGCAGGGAAAATGGTTATTTTCGCAGATATGTAGACGAAATAAGGAATATTACAGAAAGTGGAATTACAACTATTGGAAAAGCAAAAGTATTCTGTGATACCCTGGGACAGGAAAAGCAGATCGTGATCTGTGGTGCCGGTCATGTGTCGATCCCGGTGATCAAGATTGCAGTGATGATGGACTGTGAAGTGATTGTACTGGAAGACCGCCCGATGTATGCGGATCATGCAAGACAGGCGGGAGCGTCCCAGGTGATCTGTGAGCCGTTTGAGGAAGCACTGGACAAGATACAGGGGAGTGCAGATACATATTTTGTGATCCTGACAAGAGGGCACCGGTATGACCAGATCTGTCTGGAGAAGATTGCTGCAAAAGAGCATGCCTATATCGGTATGATCGGTAGCCGCAGAAGAACTGCACTTGTAAAGCAGAGTCTGGCAGAAAAGGGAGTGGATAAAGAAGTTCTGGATGCAGTCTACACACCGATCGGTCTGGATATCGGTGCGCAGACACCGGCAGAGATCGGAGTAGCGATCATTGCAGAAATTATCGAAGTAAAGAACCGGAAGAAAAGAACTTACGGATACTCGAAAGAAATCATGCGGGCACTGACTGCACAGGAACCATATCCGGAAAAGAAGGTAATGGCAACCATCGTCACCAGACACGGTTCCGCCCCACAGGGACTCGGCACGAAGATGCTGATATACAGAGATGGAAGGTGCGTGGGAACGATCGGCGGCGGTTGTATGGAGGCAAGAGTCATCCAGATTGCCAGACTTATGGCAGCAGGAGAGAATGAAGCGGCAAGAATCTGCCATGTGGACATGACCGGGAATGAAGCGGAAGAAGAAGGTATGGTCTGTGGCGGTGAGGTGGATGTATTTCTGGAAATCATTGAAGCGTGACAGGACCGGACAGACAGGCAAATAGTAAAATGTGACAGAAAAAAGATAGAAATAGAAAAAGGATAGAAAAAGGATAGAAATAGAAGCAGAGATAAAATTACCGGGAGGCAGGAGTATGATAGAAGTAGAGGTAAAAATACCTGTTGAAAATATAGATACAATAAAGGAACGGCTTCTCAAGACTGGCTTTCTATATCAGACTACAGTTGAAGAGACAGATACTTATTTTACCAGTGATCATTACGATATGCGTAAGCACGATAAGGCACTGCGTATCCGGAAGACAGAAAATCTGGATACCGGAGAAATAAAAGCCCAGCTTAATTGCAAAGGACCGAAACTGGATAATATATCCATGACCAGAAAAGAAACGGAAATGGAGATCCGGGAGCCGGAAAAGATGGAAGAGATCCTGAAAGAACTGGAATTCTATCCTGCATCCTGCAGAGTAAAGAAAACCAGAAGTTACTATAGCATGGAAAATATGACGGCAGCAGCTGATCAGGTAGAAAATCTCGGAAGCTTTCTGGAACTGGAGATATTAGTCGGGAAAGAAACAGACCGGGAAAAAGGACTGGCTGAAATAGACCGTGTGATGGAAAATCTGGGATGTGACAGAGAAGAGACTGTACAGAGCTCCTATCTGTCGATGCTGGAGAGAAAAGTTTAAAGAAAATTTAAAAATTCATAGGCATTTATTTATTCCCCTTCTGTAGGATAGAGACTGAAAAAAGTCAAAGCCGTACAGGAGGGGATTGTATTATGAAAGAAGAAATATATGGCCTGTCCATACAGGAAGTAAAAGAAAAAAGGCGGAAAGGAGAAGGCGAGCACGAACCGGAAAGTATTACCAAAAGTAAGAATCAGATCATCCGGGAAAATGTGCTGACACTGTTCAATCTGCTGAATTTTATCATTGCAGGATTATTATTTGCAGTAGGTGCATATACAAACATGATTTTTATTGCGATCATTATACTGAATATTGTGATCGGTATCGCACAGGAATTCAAGGCCAAGAAACTGGTAGATGAATTATCCATTCTGAACCGTCCAAGTATCAAAGGAAGAAGAGGCGGTGAAGATCGGAATATTGAACAAAAAGATATCGTAAAAGGTGACACAGTTATTCTGGAAAGCGGAAGCCAGATCTGCAATGACAGTATTGTGACGCAGGGAATGCTGGAAGTAAATGAGTCCTTACTGACAGGAGAAAGTGATCCGGTGATCAAAGAGCCGGGAAACACATTGTATTCCGGAAGTTCGGTCATATCCGGCAAGGCTTATGCTGAAGTCATTCATGTAGGCAATGATAACTACGCAACCAACCTCGTAAATGAAGTAAAAAAAGAAAAAAAGGTACAGTCAGAGTTATTGGGATCTATGAGAAAAGTTACCAGATTCACCAGTACACTGATCATTCCACTTGGAATTATCCTGTTTCTGGAAGCTTTTATTTTCAGAAAAGCACCGGCAAATGAATCCGTTGTTGCATCGGCGGCAGCACTTCTCGGAATGCTTCCGAAGGGTCTGGTATTGCTGATCTCCGTATCTCTGGCAACCGGTGTGATCCGTCTGGCGAAGATGAAGATCCTGGTTCAGATTTTGTCGGGGCACCTGAGCGGATTCTTGGAACACTTCCGGAAAGTCTGGAATGTGAACTGGAACATGGAAGAAGGCTGGTGGCAATCGGATATTATGACGGAGAATGGAAAGATGAGGAACATTTACCGGCACAGATCCAGCCATTATACAGTGTGGTGCTTGAGGATCAGATCCGCCGCAATGCAAAAAAGACACTGGAATTCTTCCACAGACAGGGAGTAGATGTCAAAGTCATTTCCGGCGATCATGTCAAGACAGTTGCAATGATCGCAAAACGTGCAGGACTGAGGGGCTGGGCAGATGCAATCGACATGTCATCCGTCGGTGAGGAACCGGACTATGATGCAATCTGCCGGGAGTATACCGTATTCGCAAGGGTGACACCTAAGCAGAAGCAGGAACTGGTAAAGGCATTTCAGAGACAGGGGCATAAGGTGGCAATGACCGGAGACGGAGTGAATGACCTTCTCGCACTCAGAGAAGCAGACTGTTCGATCGCGATTGCAGACGGAAGTGATGCAAGCAGACAGATCGCACAGGTCGTTCTGATGGATTCTGATTTTACACATCTGCCACAGGTTGTAATGGAAGGCAGAAAGGTCATCCATAATGTAACAAGAACAGCGGGAGTATTCTTTATAAAGACGATCTATTCGGTACTGGTATCGCTCTTCTGTGTCCTTTCGAATATGCCATTCCCATTCATTCCGATACAGATCACACTGATCGATGCATGTATTGAAGCGTATCCGTCATTCCTGACGATCCTGGAATCTGATACCAGAAGGATCAAAGGAAAATTCCTTCCTACTGCACTGTGGAATGCGGCACCGTTTGGATGTGTGGCAGCACTTATGATCGCTGTAACAAACCTGTTCCTTCCGATGGCATCCGGTGAAAAACAGACGGTTATGTACCTGACTCTGATCATTATTTCAATGACAGCAGTGATCCGCAGCTGTATTCCGTTTAATATGCTGCGAGGATTTATCTGTGTGACTCTGATCGGCGGAACATTCGGAGCACTTCTGATCCTGCCGGGATTATTTGAGATCAGTGTAATGACAGTTGCGATGTGGGTACATTTTCTGATCGGAAGTCTTACGTCGGTTGCAGGTCTGCTGATCATATTGAATCTGAGAGGACAGCAGGAAGAATACAAGGCGCATATGCATAAGAAAAAGATAAAAAGAGAAGCGTAAAGAAAATGCAGAAACAGACAATGCATAGAACATAAGAATATGCTATGATGAAGAAAATGTATAAGAACAACAAGAAGGTGAGAAGTTATGCCGTTAAAAAAGAAACTATTCCGTTCCAATATGCTGTTTTTGTTCCTGTCGCTGGTAACACTGCTTCTGATCGGTACGGCAGTGATCGGAGCGTGTGAAGACAGATTCGAAAAGACATTTGAGAAGATCGGATATGAAAAAATGGATGCAGACGTGTGGGATATCTCGAAGGATATCGGGAAAGAAGCCATCCAGGAATCATTTTCAGTTCTGGTACTGATCGTACTGGTCGTAGGTATCATAGCGATTCTGGCATTACTTCTTCTGGCATCTATATTTACAAAAAAAATGAATCATCTGGTCATGGAACCGTTGGACCGTCTGGTGGAAGGCGCAAAACGGATCCAGGATGGCAATCTGGAAGAAGAGATCGTATACGAAGGACAGGAAGAATTCGAACGGGTATGCCGGGCATTCAATGAGATGCAGAAGACGATCCTGGAAGATCAGAAGATACGGGAACGAAATGAAAAGGCAAGGACAGACATGGTGACGGGAATCTCTCATGATCTCAGGACACCGCTTACATCGATCCGTGGATACATCAAGGGAGTACTCGATGGTGTGGCAAATACAGAAGACAAGCGGACAATGTATCTGGAGACGGCCTATGAATCTACGGAAGAAATGAATAGCTTGCTACAGAAATTGTTCGATTTCTCCAGAATGGAAAGCGGACAGATGCCATTTCATATGGTGACGATCGATCTTGTAGAATACCTGCAGGGATTCGCAGCACAAAAAGAAAAGGCCCTGGATCCGTCCGAAGTACAGCTTGTGATGGAGCAGGAAGAAGAGATCCTTCCGGAAGTCAATGTGGATATAGAGCAGTTGCGCCGTATACTGGAGAATCTTCTGGAGAACAGTATGAAGTATGTAGAAAGAAAACCGGTGGAGATCTGGCTGCGTGTCAGAAAGGATGAAAGTCATGTGATCCTGGAATGGAAGGATAACGGAGACGGCGTGCCGGAAGAAAAGATCGGTAAGATATTTGACCGTTTTTACAGATGTGACGAGGCCAGAACAAAGAAGGGAAGCGGAGTCGGACTTTATGTGGTAAAATACATTATGGAACAGCATGGAGGAAATGTGGAAGCTGTGAATGACGGCGGATTGAAGCTGATGCTGCAGTTTCCAAGAGCGGATAAAGACATGTAGAGTAAATACAGAAGATATGCTGGAAACTAGAAAGAGGAAAGGAGTGAATACGAGATGTCCAGAATACTGATCGTAGAAGATGATAGGAAGATTGCACAGCTAGAAAGTGACTATCTGGAAAGCAACGGATATGAGACGAAGATCATCGGAGACGGGAAAAAGGCAGTTGCGGAACTGAAGGCGAATCATTATGACCTGATTCTTCTGGATTTGATGCTTCCGGGATGCAGCGGATATGACATCTGCAGGAAGATCCGCGACGAGATAGACGTTCCGATTCTTATGGTGACGGCGAGAACGGAAGGCGTCGATGTGATCAGAGGCCTGGGACTTGGTGCGGATGATTATATTACAAAACCATTTGATCCGTCACAGCTTGTCGCGAGAGTCCGGTCTCATCTGAAACGTTATGAAAGGCTGACCTCCGGGCATAAAGAAAAAGAACAGGAAGAGAATGCACAGGAGCAGATCAGGGTAGAAGATGTCGTGATCGAACCGAAGACATGGAGAGTCTGGAAGAGTGGAGAAGAAGTGAAGCTTCCGCACAGAGAATTTGAACTTCTGGTATTCCTCGCAAAGAATCTGAACATTGTATTTTCGAAGGAAGCGTTATTTGAAAAGATATGGGGATTCGATTATGTGTCGGATGCGGCTACAGTATCGGTACACATCAACCGGTTAAGAGAAAAGCTGGAAGATGATCCGAGAGACCCGAAGATCATAGAGACGGTCTGGGGTGCAGGATACCGGATGAACAGATAGAATCGTCAATCTGCTGAAAAAGCAGGAGATAAAGCCTGCTATAAAGAGAATAGAATTGTAAAATGTTACAAAATGACAAAAGCACGCAGCGGGATGTTGCGTGCTTTTTGAGTGCGTGATATTATAATATACAAAGTATCAGGTGTAATAAGTAAGGAGAGAGAATATGGCAGTAACAATACAGCAGATCGCCGAAAAGGCAGGTGTATCCAGAGGAACCGTAGACCGTGCTCTGAATAACCGCGGCAGAATCAACCCGGAAGTAGCGGAGATGGTAAAACGAACCGCAGAAGAGATGGGATATGTGCATAAAGCAAGAAAGAGACAGAAAAGCATCGGAGGAAAGAAAAAGATCGGGATCGTAACCCAGCTTTCCGGATCATCCTTCATGCTGGAAGTAAACAGAGGGATCCAGACCGGAAAAAAAGAGCTGGAAGAACTTGGTGTGGAAGTGATTGTGAAAGAGAATGCGTCTGTGCGTGAAGAAGACCAGCTGCGTGCAATTGACGAACTGGTAAAAGAAGGAATCCAGGGACTGGCACTGATGCCGGTAGATACCGAAGGTGTCAGGGAGAAGTTAAACTGGCTTGTGAATGAAAAGAAGATTCCGGTCGTGACATTTAACTCGGATATTGTTGGAACGAAGAGATGCTGCTTTGTCGGGATGGATAATAAGTTAAGCGGACAGACGGCAGCAGGATTATTCGGGATGATGACCAGAGGGGTAGGAAAGATCCTTGTCATCACCGGATATTTCAGCAGTATGCTGAATAATTCCCGTGTGGATGGATTCGTAGAAGAGATAAAGAACATTTCACCAAAGCTTGAGATCGCCGGCGTGCAGGGAAGCTTCAACAATGCAGACGAAGTGGAGCACATTATAGAAAATGCCATGATGAGCATATCCGGGATCAACGGGATTTTTGTGGTATCCGGCGGACAGGAAGGAATCGTACAGGCATTCCGGAAACTTGGCGTGGAACAACGCCCGTATGTCGTGATCTATGACCAGACGGCAAAGAATGAAGCACTATTAAAAGATGGAAAAGCAGATTTCCTGATCGATCAAAATGGGTTCGAACAGGGATACAGACCACCGAGAATTCTTGCTGATATCCTGTTGAACGGAATATATCCGGAGAAGGAATATCTGTATACAGGAATCGACATCAAGACGAAATATAATCTGTAATCGGTCTGGTGATTCCACATGACGGAAGCAGGAAGAAAACGATATTTCGGATAAAGGGATGGGTGGAAAGATGAAGAAAAGGTGGATGCAGATAGCGGCAGTATTGCTTATGACGGGAATACTGTGCTGTGGCTGTAATAATGACAAGTCCTATCAGAAATCAAAAGACCGGTATGTTGTGGGTGTTGTGACAAAGTCAAATACCAGTGAATACTGGATGTCGGTAAATTCCGGGATGGAAGCAGCAGCGGCAAAATATGACATGGACGTGATCACGCTGGCACCGAATTCGGAACTGGACAGAGAGGTGCAGGAAAAGCAGGTAGAAAGACTGATCGGTCAGAACGTAGATGCGCTGGCAGTTGCACCGATCGATTCTTATTATATTCCGGACTATCTGAAAGAAATACAGGAAAAAAAGATTACGGCAGTGTGCTTTGATAACGGAATGGGGTCTGAGGAACTGCCGTATATCGGTATTGATAACCATAAGACAGGATACCGGCTTGCAAAAAAGCTTGCAGAACAGCTTGAACACAAAGGACAGGTCGGGATTGTGGCCGGGGATCTGAAGCAGAAAGGGCACAGGGAACGTGTAGAAGGATTTGAAGAATATATGCGGACAGAGCCGGAGATGACGGTCAAGTTCGTAGAAAGCGGCTATGCGAATTTGCAGATGTCGGAACAGAAGGTGCGTGATCTTATGGCACAATATCCGGAGATCAGAGGGATCATGGCAACCAGTGCAGTAACGGCAATGGGTCTTGTGGATGAGCTGAAAGAGACAGATATTAAGATCGTCTCGGTAGATGAACAGGAAGATTCCCTGAATGCAGTGGAAGAAGGAGAGATTTCGGCACTTGCGGCGCAGTCGGGTTATGAGATCGGCTATGAGACGATCCATTACATCCAGAAACTGCGGGAAGGAAAAACCACGGAAAAGAATCATTATCTGAAAGCGCAGATACTGACACAGGAAAATGTAAAGGCGTACAGGAGGAAAGATGAAAGTCAGAAGTATAAGAAGTAAAGTACTGATCGCGATCACCGGGATTACCCTGCTTACTGCAGCAGCTATGGCTTTCGTATTCTATGGACGGTCAGCGGTAATGATCGAGGAAAATTATATGACAGTGTTAAGTCAGAGAACAAGATTACTGACAGACACCGTCGATGATATGCTGAAAAATGTATGCAACATCAATATCAAAGCATCCTGCGACAGTGAGATCAAAGAGAATCTGGAACAATATCTGAAAGACAAAGATGAAAACCGGCTGAACAGTATATCTACAAGATTGCGTACGTTTTCCAAGATGGATCAGGCAATCTCTTCGCTGTACCTGGTGATACCGGAGGAAAAGCAGGTGGTGACAACTCTGGACTATCCGGTGTACAGAAGTGGGATAAAAGAGGATAACATCCGGAAATTTGAAAAAAGATGTGGAAAAGATAACGGACCAGTGATCATGGATGATCTGGTACACGACGGCAGTCACATTCTGCAGTTTACAGAGACGGTTACGGATACAGATGGAACGGTAATCGGATATGTGTGTGCAAATATTGAAGAACAGAACTTAAGCTATGATTATCTGGAAGATCCGTCGAATCAGGAGCTGGATCAGATAGAGCTGATCGGAAATGATAAGATTATCGCTTCAAGAGAATTGTCACAGATGGGAAGAAAATTTCCGGTGGAACAATATGGCAGATGGACGGAACATTCCGAGATGACAGGAACGGATCAGGAGAACATATACATTTATTGTGAGGGCAGCTTTTCCGGCTGCGGAATATTTGCCAGTGTAAAACGCAGTGCGGTTTTAAGTGACCTGATGCAGATGCGCAAATATGTATTTGGAATGGCAGCGGTATTCGTGCTGACCGCAATGCTGGCAGCAGTGTATATATCAAGAATCGTATATAAGCCGGTACAGAAACTGATGACGGCAATGAAATCCATATCAGATGGTGAGATGGATACCCGTGCAGAGGTGGTATCCAGAGATGAGATCGGACTTGCGGCGGAAGAATTTAACCGGATGTTAGACCGGATCGAAGAACTGATCGGACAGCTGATCCAGGAAGAGAAGAAGAAAAAAGATGCGGAGCTGGAAGCACTGCAGTATCAGATCACACCGCATTTTATGTATAATACCCTGAACTCGATCAAATGTTATGCGCTGATCCATAATGAGAAGGAAATTGCGGGTGTGATTGAGGATTTCGTAGAATTGCTGCAGACATGTATACGGAAAAAAGGTGCATTTCTGACGGTTGCGGAAGAGATGCAGGTCCTGAAAAATTATATCCATCTGCAGGAGTTCCGTAACGGAGAGGAATATCAGGTCGTATACCAGATGGAACGGGAAGCAGAACAGTGCAGGATACCGAGACTGATCCTGCAGCCGCTGGTGGAGAATGCACTGATTCACGGACTGGATCTGAAGCATGACAAAAAGCAGCTGACGATAGAAGCGTATACCTTCGGTTCCAGATTATATATGAAGGTCAGGGATAACGGAAGAGGAATGACGCAGGAGCAGATCGAAGAACTGCTAAAAAAGAAGGGAAAGAAGACAAAAGGACTGACAGCAGTCGGAATACCGAATATCCAGGAAAGATTGAAATTATACTATGGTACACAGGCAAAGCTTACGCTGGAAAGCAGCGGAGAAGGTACAGAGGCAACCATCTATCTGCCTGTGAACAGAAGCGGGGATGAAAAATTATGAGAAAAGCATTACTGGCAGACGATGACTTTCTTGTACGGAGTTATCTGAAGATGTTATCGTCATGGGAAAAGGCGGGATTTGAGATCACGGCAGATGTAAGAGACGGAGAAGAGGCACTGGAAGTGCTGGAAAAAGAACCGGTCGATTTGGTGGTGACTGATATTGCAATGCCGCTGATGGATGGGATCGGGCTGATCCGGGAAATCCGGAAAAAGTATCCGGACATCTATGTGATCGTGCTGAGCTGCCACGATGAATTCGAATATGTAAAAAAAGCGATGAAAGAAGGGGCAGACGAGTATGTATTAAAGAATACATTGAATGAAGAAAGTCTGTATACGGTACTTGAGGCAGCGAAAGAACATATGGATCAGAACAGAGAAGAGGAAACTGCGGAAAAGAATGAGACACGGTCTTGCGTGCAGACAGATGCTCTAGAAGAAAGTGAAACACGATCTTGCGGACAGGCAGATGCCGTAGAAGAAAATGAAACACAATCTTACGGACAGACAAAAGAGGAAAAGACAGACCGGACCGGAAATATGAATGAAAAATTCCTGTTCTTTAATCAGATCCTGGCGGGAATCCTGTCCGGAGAAGAACGGGAAGAAAAAAGAATCCATGCGGGAATCCGTGGACAATATAAGAACAGTGCAGTGATCGTAATCAAAAGAGAAGAAACAGAGCATACAGATGATCCGCTGGAAGAAGCAAGAAAAGAGCAGTACAGCCTGGAATTCTACCGGCACATGCAGGAGAAGATACAGTCAAGGTTCAGTGAATCCGAACTGGAAAAGGAAATCATCTATCTGGGAAATGGAACCTGTTGCTGCTTTCTGGATCTGTCGGATGAATATAAAAGCAGCGTGATGTACCAGCGCCTGACTGGGATTGCATCCGCCTGTTATAAAATCTGCGCAGAAGAAGAGGATGTCTACAAGATCGGCGTCAGCAACATCTGTATAGGAGCCGATGCGCTGCGCCAGGCATACCAGCAGGCCAGAATGATGGTAAAAAACAGTTTCTATGAAAAAGATGGAATTGCATATTACGAAGCAGATAAGACGATGGGAAAAGAACTTCCGGAAGAGGCGGAAATGCTTACGAAAGAAGCAGAGCGCCTGAAAAGGAAGAACGAAAAAGAGACATTTCTTGAGATGGCGGAGACGGCGGTACAGGCACTGAAAAGAGAGCGGTGTGACAGTCAGATCGTAAAGCAGTGGTTTCGGATACTGGAACAAAGACTGCAGGTGGAAAATATGGGAACAGAGACCGCATTCCACTATATCGGGGATGTCAGAAAAGAACTGGAACGGCTTGCGGATCAGGTATTTGAATACAGGGATCAGGAGATTCCGGAGGATTTAAGCCAGCCGGTTAAGATTGCAGCCGATTATGCAGCCGGACATTACCGGGAGGCGGTCGGTCTTGGTGATGCGGCAGAGGCGGCGGGAGTCAACAGTACTTATCTGAGTTATCTGTTCAGTCAGGAGATGGGAATCGGATTTGCGAACTATCTGCTGAATCTCAGGATGGAACATGCGAAGAAATTATTAAGAGAGACGAATCTTAAGATGTGGCAGGTGGCAGACGAATCCGGATTTAATGATTATCATTATTTTTCAAAAGTATTTAAGAAAGCAGAAGGAATGAGCCCGGCACAGTACAGAAAACGTTCTTAGCTTATAATAAATGCTCATAAGGAAAGAGACTTGAACAGAAGTAGAAATCGATCTGGCGGATAACTGAATATAGAAATAATGTAGAAATAAAGAGACGATTGTTTTTCAAGGGATAACAGAAAATGATGGTCTCTTTTTTTGCGTGCAGAACCTGGAAAAAACAAAGCACAAAGGAGAAACTAAAAATAAAACCCAAAAAAAAGACACAAAAAACGTAGGAAGAGTGACCTGAAAAAAAGACACAAAAAGCCGGAGAAAAACATCCAAAAATAAAATACACGTTTCAAAAGATTCTGCCAATGCCGGATCTGGCGGATTCTTAGTATTATATAGTCACAAAGAAAAACACGAAAGAACAAAAAAGATAAGAAAAGAAATAACAAAAAGAAAGAGGTAAGAAAGATGTTTGACAAAGAGAAAGTAAAACTTGGAATTGCACCAATCGCATGGACCAATGATGACATGCCGGATCTTGGAAGTGAGAATACATTTGAACAGTGTGTCAGTGAGATGGCACTGGCAGGATTCACCGGATCAGAAGTCGGCAACAAATATCCAAAAGACACCAAAGTCCTGAAACAGGCACTGGATCTTCGAGGTGTAGAGATCTGCAACCAGTGGTTTTCCGCATTTCTGATCACGAAGCCATTCGAAGAAGTAGAAAAAGAATTCCGTGCACAGCTTGCATATTTAAAAGAAATGGGAGCAAAAGTGATCGGGGCTTCCGAGCAGAGCTACAGCGTACAGGGCATGCTTGACACACCGATCTTCGGACACAAATATATAATGAACGATGAAGAATGGAAGACATTCTGTGACGGAATGAACAAGCTTGGAAAGATCGCAAAAGAGGAATACGGAATTGCGCTTACCTTCCATCATCATATGGGAACGGTTGTACAGAATGCAGACGAAGTAGAACGCATGATGGCAAACACAGATCCGAAATATGTAAGCCTTCTGTTCGATACAGGACATTTCGCATACTGCGGAGAAGATCCACTGGAAATGGTTCGGAAATATGCAGACAGAATCAAACATGTACATCTGAAAGACATCAGAAAAGACATGGTAGAGAAAGTAAAGAAAGAAGAATTAAGTTTCTTAGACGGAGTCAGAATGGGAACATTCACAGTACCTGGAGACGGAGATATTGATTTTGATCCAATTTTCAAAGTTCTGGAAGAATCAGGATATACCGGATACATGGTAGTAGAGGCAGAACAGGATCCTGCAAAAGCCAATCCACTGGAATATGCACTGAAAGCAAGAAAGTTCATTTCTGAAAAGACAGGATTATAGAAATAAAAAGATTATAAACGCGAAAAGGAGAAGAAAAAATGATTAACGTAGGAATTATCGGAGCAGGAAGAATCGGAAAAGTACATGTAGAAAGTATCTGCACACAGGTAAAGGATGCAAAAGTCAAGATGCTGGCAGATCCATTTATGAATGATGAGACAGCAAAATGGGCAAAAGACATGGGCGTAGAAGCAGTTACAAAGGATTATAAAGAAATCCTTGCAGACCCGGAGATCGATGCAGTGCTGATCTGCTCATCCACAGACACACATTCACCAATTTCGGTAGAGGCAATCAAAGCTGGAAAGCATGTATTCTGTGAAAAACCAATTGATCATGATGTAGCAAAGATCAAAGAAGTCATCGATGCATTAGAAGACAGCAATGTAAAATACCAGGTTGGATTCAACAGAAGATTTGACCATAACTTTGAAGCTGTACAGAAAGCAGTAGCAGACGGAAAGATTGGAGATACACATATCATCAAGATCACATCCAGAGATCCGGAGCCGCCATGTGCAGACTATGTAAAAGTATCAGGAGGAATCTTCCTTGACATGACGATCCATGATTTTGATATGGTACGTTTCCTCGCAGGATGCAATGCAACAGAGGTATACGTAGAGGCAGCCGTACTGGTAGATCCTGCAATCGGAGAAGCCGGAGATGTAGATACGGCAGTCATTACACTGAAGATGGAAAATGGTGCGATCGCAGTGATCGACAACTCCAGAAAAGCAGCTTACGGATATGACCAGAGAGCAGAAGTATTCGGATCAAAAGGAATGGTTGCAGTATCCAATGACTCTACATCATCCGCAGTCATCAGCAGTGCAGACGGTGTAACAGGCGAGAAACCATTATATTTCTTCCTGGAGCGCTACATGGCAGCTTATGCAAAAGAGATCAAGTGCTTCATTGAAGCAATCGAAAATGATACAGATACACCACTTGGTGTAATGGACGGATTGCAGCCGGTACTGATGGGACTTGCAGCTAAGAAATCTCTGGAAGAACACCGCCCGGTTAAAATATCTGAAATCACAGTCTAGAATATAAGTAGTATAAGACATAACGTAAAGGCATTGACAGAATCTGCTGAGGGCAAGTCCTGTAGATGCATGGACATGAAAGAGAAAAGATCTGTGAAGCATGAATTTACAGATCTTTTCGCATATCAAGAGAGGCATGAAATGAATCGGAAAAGGAAGTTATTTTATGGAGAAAAAGGAGAGAAGAGACGTGGAAGAAAAAAAGGCAAATAATGCAGCAAACGGAAAATTGTCATGGCCGGTCAGATTATCTTACGCCGGGGGCGACGTGGCATGTAATGTAGTATTTGGTATGGTTGG
>CAKRAT010000031.1 GCA_934295165.1 uncultured Dorea sp.
CTGCTCCATCTTATTTGCACAGTTTGCGCAGTCTACGTCGATTTTATAAGTTTTTTTCATGATAAATACTTCCTTTCTTTTTCGTTGTTTGATTATTTGAATATATGAACAGTTATTCATATGTTTGTTTTTATTATAGCATTCCGCGGGGCGTTGTCAATATATTTTTTCTAGTTAATTATTATGGTATGCGAAAACTTAAGAATAAAACAACAAGAACCAATCCTGTGCATACGGACTCATGGTTGGTAATTCTTAAGTAAAAAAGCTGGCCGTTTGCTTTAGAATTTCCCCATGTCGGAGTCAGCACAGGATTGGTTCTTGTTGTTTTATTCTGCCCGGTGACAGCCGCTATGATGAACTAAATAGAAAATCTACAGCATCTCTATAAATGCCGCAATCCGGGTATTCAACTGTCCGATATCAGCCTGTGAATAATCCGTCTCTACATTAATGTACGGAATACCCTTCTTCTCATTCACAAATTTACGGATTGCCAGTGACTCTACATTATATGTATGACATGCCTGAAGTGTCATCTCAACAACTCCGTCTACCTTAAATTCATCGATCAGGCGGTCCAGAAGGTCCAGTCTGTTTGGATTCGGTGTCATTACGGAACAGCCGATATTCAGGTACCGTTTTGCCAGTGCATCGTATACATCCGGATCCTCTTCGTCTACTAATTTGTCGAAGGATTTTGCTCCGTTGCAGTTCTCGAATGCTACTACCACTCCGCCGTTGTCTTCTACGGCACGGATCACTTTCTCAGTTGCTCCGCCGATCGGACATCCGGTGATCAGGATACGGGGCATCTTATCAAGTCTCTTACCGTCTTCGTATTCTTTTTCGATCTTTTCTCTCATTGCTTCGATTTCAGCCGGGATTGCTTTACGGTCAAATTTAAATCCGCTTCCGTATAATACTTTGAACAGGTCGCCGCCTTTGATCGGTGCCGGGTCAAGTGCCATGACATGATACAGCTCTTTCATGGCTTTTCTTACTTTATTTTCTTCTTTTACTGCTTCTAATACTGCTTCGTCTGTAATCTCTACGCCGAATTTCTTCTCCAGATATTCTTTAAAGCGGATCAATTCACTCTTCCAGAGTTTTCTTGCCATCTCGCTCTGTGTATTTGGCAGTTCCATTACGAATACATCTTTGAAGTCCGACATGTACTCATACATTTTCTTCTTTCCATCACAGGTAGTCTCCCCAACGACTACATCTGAGAAATAGAAGAATGGACATTTATCTGTCTTGGCAAATCCATAGCTTGATTTGATCAGTGGACATAAGTTCTTTGGAAGATCCTTCTCTGCGTCCGGGATCGTCTCATCGGATACGGAACATAATCCTACCGTAACCGCTCCCATTGCCCTTGCGATCTCTGCCGGGAAATAGGTACAATATGCCCCCACAACAGGGACTCCCTGATCTTTTAACCCTTTCATTGCCATAAATGATTTCTGACGCTGCTCAGCAAATTCTTCAAATACCTCTGGCAGATCTTTAATTAACTCCATAATAAAATTCCTCCGTACTTTTCCATATATTTTTGATAATTTTTTTCATAAGATTATCATACCACCTGTACACATATTTACATAATAGGAAATACTGATAAATCATTTCTTTTTATTGATATTTTCTATGTTCTCTATTTGCTTTTTCTATGTTATTTCTTATTCTGTACACGATACTCTGGAAATCTGTTATAATACTCGTATCGGATACTCTGTAGTACATCATTGGTATTGCAACGCAGCACTGCATCCAACGTTCTTCATATTACAGAGTTTATGGTATTGTATCATACAAATCATGGGGGTTTTTCTATGGAACGAAACATATATTTTGACAACGGCAGCACATCATGGCCGAAAGCACCCGGAGTTTCCTCTTCTGTGACAGGACTTTTAGAGTCCGGTGCCTTCAATATTAACCGGGGAAATTATGAAAGTGCCTACGAACTGGAAAGTCAGGTGCTTTTCACACGCATGCAGCTTGCCAGACTTTTTCATGCATCGGATTCCAGATGCGTCGTATTCACACCTGGAATTACGTATTCTCTGAATTACCTGATCAAAGGACTTCTAAAGCCCGGCGACCATGTTCTCGTCAGCAGTCTGGAACACAATGCCGTAATGCGTCCATTGCAGCAGCTTGCCGCACAGAACATTCATTACACAATGATTCCTGCAGAAACTGATGGTACAACGCATCCTGAATCTGTCGAAGCCCTGATCCGTCCCAAAACAAAAGCGGTGATCATGCTCCACGCTTCCAATGTATGCGGAACCATTCTTCCGATCCGCGAAGCCGGTGAGATCTGCAGACGTCATCATCTCTTTTTTGCCGTGGATACTGCCCAGAGTGCCGGTTCTGTTGATATCGACATGCAGGAATGTAACATTGATTTTCTTGCATTTACCGGACACAAAGGACTTCTTGGACCCCAGGGTATCGGTGGTTTCCTGATCTCCGAAGCATTAGATCAGGAACTGACACCTCTGATCGCAGGCGGGACCGGAAGCCAGTCCGATTCACTTCTTATGCCGGAACAACTTCCGGACAAGTATGAAAGCGGCACATTGAATCTTCCGGGCATCATCGGACTCCACGCCGCACTGACATATCTGGAAGAGTATGGGATTCCTGCCATCCATCAGAAAAAAATGGAACTGACCGGATACTTTCTTGAAAAAATACAGGAAATTCCACAGGCACACATTGCCGGCAAATCATCACTTAAGGATCGCCTTGCCGTCGTATCCCTCGACTTTCCGGAATACGACAATGCACAGATCGCATTTGCCCTGGAACAAGATTACGGAATCATGACAAGAGTCGGCCTGCACTGTGCTCCGATGGCGCATCAGACCTTACACACCATGCCACAGGGAACGATCCGTTTTGCTTTCAGCCACTTCAATACCACTGAAGAAATTGACTGCTGTATCGATGGATTCCGAGAATTATTATCAGTATAGACTACATAAATATATTTTATTGAACTTGTAAATTATCTATAACCAATTTCTCCACTATTCATTGCTCCGGCTTTCCAAACGTGTTACGGTTATTTTGTCGATACAATCGGATCAATTACACTATAAGGAGGTATTTTAAAATGGCTGATTATCGTAAAATGTGGGAAGAACTTGGGATGGATGTAGAACTGCATGACCAGCTCTGCGCAGTACTGCCGCAGGCATTCGGGGATGTATTTTTATCACAGGAAAACCGTCCGGATTCTATGGACTATTATAATATGGTGGTTGCCGATATTCATGGTATCCGCCCTGCGGAACTGATCGAACATCAGAAAAAAGGCGGAAAAGTATTCGGTACATTCTGTGTATATGTACCGGATGAGATCGTATTCGCAGCAGATGCCATTGCTACCGGATTATGTGGCGGCTCCCAGTTCTGGGTTCCCGGCGGAGAGAAAGTCCTGCCTGCCAATACCTGTCCACTGATCAAGGCATCTGTCGGTGCACGTCTTGACCGTACCTGTCCATTCTTCCGTATCGCAGATATGTTCATTGGGGAGACAACCTGCGATGGTAAGAAGAAAGCATGGGAGATTCTTTCCAAAGATGTACCATTACATGTCATGGATCTTCCACAGATGAAGCGCGCCAAAGATATCCGGGCCTGGGCAGAAGAAATCGAGACATTTAAGAATGTCGTGGAAGAATTTACCGGAAATAAAGTAACTGCCGAAAAGCTGGCAGAAAGCATTACCTTAATTAATAATAAACGAAAAGCCCTGGAACGTCTTTACAACCTGCGCAAGAATAAGAATCTTCCGATCAGCGGATGTGATGTGCTTCTGATCTCTCAGATTGCATTCTATGATGATCCTGCAAGATTTACACAGATGACAAACAAGTTATGCGACGAACTGGATCAGAGAGTGAAAGACGGTATGAGTGTTGTTCCTGCCGGAACCAAACGTATCATGCTGACTGGAACTCCTCTTGCAATTCCGAACTGGAAGCTTCATAATATTGTAGAGACCAGCGGAGCAGCGATCGTCTGCGAAGAGATGTGTACCGGAACCAGATATTTCGAAAATCTTGTTGATGAAAGCAAGACAACCCTGGAAGACCAGTACATGGCTCTGGCCGAAAGATACATGAAGATCAACTGTGCATGCTTCACACCGAATGAAGGACGTATCGATGACATCTTACGTCTTGCAAAAGAATACAAAGTTGATGGTATCATTGATGTGAACCTTAAGTTCTGTAACCTGTATGATACCGAGGGATATTTTGTAGAGAAAGCAATGAAAGAAGCCGGTATCCCTGTTCTTGGAATCGAAACGGATTACACCGACAGTGACGCCGGACAGCTTCGTACCAGAATCAGTGCATTTATCGAAATGTTAGATAACAAATAAGTAACCGAGGTAACAGATCATGCAAAAGATACAGCATTATGTATTATTTCCCAACCATGACAACGGGATGCGTCTGTATGGGATATTAAAAGAAGCCGGTATCAAGGCCACCATCGCTCCTACGCCGCGCGTAGCCAGTAAGTGCTGCGGCATCTCACTGCTCGTCAGAGAAGAGGATCTGGAAGCGATCCGGAAATTCATCGACGAGAATCATATTGAGATTTTGAAAATTGCCGCCATTGAACGGGATATTAATCCACGGCGGGACAAATATTGTTAAAAAATTAGTGTTAAGCGAGGAAAGAATTTATGAATTATATTGGAATTGATATCGGATCTACCGCATCCAAAGTCGCTGTAAAAGGAGATCACGATCTACATTTTGTACTGCCGACCGGATGGAGCAGCAAAGAAACCTGCCAGACGATCAAAGACCGTTTATTAGAAGATGGTATTGATGTGTTATCAGACGATTCGAAAGTTGTTGCAACCGGATATGGCCGTGTTGCCGTAGATTTTGCTGATCATGTTATCACAGAGATTACCTGCCATGCAAGAGGCGGCCGTGAGATGGCCGGTGATGAATGTGCAATTATCGATGTCGGCGGACAGGATACCAAGATCATCCTGGTGTCCGGCGGTATGGTACAGGACTTCCAGATGAATGATAAGTGTTCTGCCGGAACCGGTAAATTTCTGGAGATTATGGCAAACCGCTTAGGCGTTACGCTGCAGGAACTGTTTGATATGGCAGATAAAGGAACTGTTCTTCCGATCAGTTCCCTGTGTACGGTATTTGCCGAATCTGAGGTCATCAATTATATCGGTGAAGGACAGAAGCGGGAAGATATCGCAGCCGGTGTTGTCGATTCCGTTGCCAACAAGGTGGCACAGCTTGCCATGAAGAAAAACCTGCCGGATAAAGTAATCCTGACTGGCGGACTCAGTAACAGCACCTACTTTACGAAGATTCTCTCACAGAAACTCGGACAGACCGTATCTCCTACCGAACATGGAAGATATGCAGGTGCACTTGGTGCCGCACTCCTTGCAAAGGAAAAGAAAAAAAGATAATAAGAAATAATACAGAACCGGATTTATAATTTCAGAAATCCGGTTCTATTTTTTTTTCGTATACATAGATTGACATACCTTCTCTGCCTTTTTATAATGAACAGCGGAGACGGTATCTGTCCCTGACAGAACCATACTCAGAACTGAAGCACTGGAATCTCATAATTTTCAACAAAAATGAGCTTATATTTTCAGGAAATAAGACTCAGGACCAGATATATTCTGGCTGAATTTTTTTCCTTAAAAGGAAAGGATATATGAGATGACACTTGAATTATTAAAAGGAAAGATCCACCGCGCTACTGTCGTTCAGGCAGAACTTGATTATGTAGGAAGCATTACGGTGGATGAAGCATTACTGGAGGCTGCTGGAATTCTCGAATATGAGAAAGTCCAGATCGTTGATGTAAACAACGGAAGCCGTTTCGAAACGTACACCATCAGCGGACAGCGTGGCAGTGGAATGATCTGCTTAAACGGAGCTGCTGCAAGATGTGTCAGTACCGGAGATAAGATCATCATCATGGCTTACGGACAGTATACGCCGGATGAAGCAAAAGAACACAAACCTGCGGTTGTATTCGTAGATGAGGAGAACAAGGTAAGCCGCGTGACCAATTATGAACGTCACGGACTGTTAAAAGACATGGAATAAAAAGATACTCAATTATCACAACGTATTTTTTTACATGCAATCACCTGAGATCACAGTGTATTCAGAAGAGAACTCTCCGAATTATAACAAATAAAGGAGAATACCAATGCAGGTAACTAACACAATTGAAAAAACAAGAGAACTCGTAAATAACTGGAAGAAAGAAGGTAAGACCATCGGTCTTGTCCCTACTATGGGATATCTCCACGAGGGACATGCCAGTCTGATCCGCCGCTGCCGCGAGGAAAATGATATCGTTGTTGTATCTGATTTCGTCAATCCGACACAGTTTGGACCGAATGAAGATCTGGAAGCTTATCCAAGAGACTTTGACCGCGACAGTGCACTTTGTGAAAGCATCGGAGCAGATCTGATCTTCTGCCCGTCACCGGCGGAAATGTATCATGATCCACACGCATTTGTCAGTATCGATACTTTATCTGATACTCTGTGCGGCAAGACACGTCCTATCCATTTCAAAGGGGTGTGTACCGTTGTATCAAAGTTATTTAACATCGTAAAACCGGACCGTGCTTACTTTGGACAGAAAGATGCACAGCAGCTTGCTATCATCCGTAAAATGGTTCTGGATCTGAACTTTGATATCCAGATTGTCGGATGCCCGATCGTACGTGAAGAAGACGGACTTGCAAAATCTTCCCGCAACACTTACTTAAGCGCCGAAGAACGTAAGGCTGCACTCTGCCTTTCAAAAGCTGTGAAAAAAGGTCAGGAACTGATCCAGAACGGTATCGCCGCATCTGAAGTATTAGAACCGATGTGTGAGATCATAAATGAGGAACCACTGGCACGTATTGATTACGTATCCATGGTCGATGCACTTACCATGCAGCCTGTTGACTCTGTAAATGCTGATGTTCTGGTCGCTATGGCAGTCTACATCGGAAAGACAAGACTTATCGACAATTTCAGTTACGAGGTATAATATATGGAGCAGTTCACAAAATTATTATCACGGATCAGCTCTGTTCTTACAAAATATATTGGAATTATTATTATCTGCTTTTCTGTCATCGCCTTCTTCTGGCGTGACGGATTTGCATGGACTACGAATTATACTTCGATTTTCCTTGGTGTGGCCATGTTCGGCATGGGACTGACCATTCATATCGGAGATTTTAAAGTAGTATTTACCCGGCCAAAAGAGATTATTATCGGATTTATCGCACAATATACCATCATGCCACTGATCGCATGGGGGCTTTCCGTCCTCCTGCATCTGCCAACAGATATCGCACTTGGTGTGATCCTGGTTGGATGCTGTCCCGGCGGTACTGCCAGTAATGTAATCACTTATATTGCCGGCGGTGATGTTGCACTTTCCGTTGGTATGACGATCACGTCTACCCTGGCCGCACCGGTTATGACACCACTTCTGGTATATTTACTCGCCGGTGCATGGGTGCAGGTATCATTCTTTGGAATGGTAATCTCAGTCGTAAAGGTCGTACTGATCCCTGTTCTGCTTGGCATTCTTCTCAGAAGACTGATCGGCAGACAGATTGAAAAATTATCCGGCATCCTTCCACTGATCTCAGTCGTATCGATCGTCATGATCATCAGCGGAATCGTCGCAGTAAATGCAGAAAAGATTATCACGTCCGGATTTCTCGTACTCTGTATCGTTATCCTTCATAACCTTGCAGGTATGGGACTTGGAATGCTTGCCGGACGCATTTTCCATGTGGAGTATGATAAAGCAACTGCACTTGCAATTGAAGTAGGTATGCAAAACAGCGGGCTTGCGATTACACTCGCCACTGCTAACTTTGCAGCCAATCCATTTGCCACGCTGCCTGGAGCGGTTTTCAGTGTATGGCACAATATCTCAGGTTCTTTATTCGCAAGCCTGAGACGCAGCGGAAGATGTAAAACTATTGAGCCTGCTGCGAAACCGGAACATGTCGTTTAGTCTTACATACAATACAAAAAATCCTGTGGTTGGAAAACATATCTCCAGCCACAGGATTTTTTTATTTTACATCACTAATGTTCCAATCAGATGTACGAGAAACGCTGCGATCCACGCAACCACACATTGTCCAAATACCACATATACTGCCCATTTTCCACCAAGTTCTCTCTTAATCGATGCAACCGCCGCAACACACGGTGTATACAAAAGGCAGAACACCAGAAGACTTGCCGCCGCTACCGGTGTAATTGCTCCTGTCAATTCCGCTGTACTTCCAAAGAGTACCGAAAGTGTAGACACTACACTCTCTTTTGCCATGAATCCTGTGATCAGCGCCGTCGATATCTTCCAGTTACCGAATCCAAGCGGCCGGAAGACCGGTGCAATAATTCCGGCCGCCACTGCCAGAATACTGTCTTTGGAATCAGCTACCACATTCATACGCAAGTTAAATGTCTGCAGGAACCAGATAATAATCGTTGCAAAAAAGATAACGGTAAATGCTCTCTGCAAGAAATCTTTTGCCTTTTCCCACAGAAGCTGTCCTACATTCTTCGCTCCCGGCATACGGTAGTTTGGAAGCTCCATGACAAATGGTACCGCTTCACCTTTGAACATCGTTCCTCTTAAAAGAAGTGCCATCAGGATTCCCATCAAAATTCCGCCAAAATACAATGCAACCATGATTACCGCTCCCTGTTTCGGGAAAAATGCGGCTGTAAAGAATGCATAGATGGGAAGCTTCGCTGAACAGCTCATAAATGGAGTCAGAAGAATTGTCATCTTACGGTCTCTTTCTGATGGAAGCGTTCTACTTGCCATTACTCCCGGAACGGTACACCCGAATCCCACCAGCATCGGTACAATACTTCGTCCTGAAAGTCCTATTTTTCTAAGAAGCTTATCCATTACAAATGCAACTCTAGCCATATAACCGCTGTCTTCCAGAATTGACAGGAAGAAGAACAATGTCACGATAACCGGCAGGAAACTGAGTACGCTTCCCACACCATTAAAAATACCATCGATCACTAGCGAATGTATGACCGAATTGACATTCCATGAAGTCAGCGCAGCATCTACGATATCCGTCAATGCCGTAATTCCCGTATCAAGGAGATCCGACAATACTGCCCCGATCACATTAAATGTCAGCCAGAATACCGCTGCCATAATTGCAACAAAACAAGGAATAGCTGTATATTTTCCCGTCAGGATCTTATCCATCTTCATGCTGCGCAGATGTTCTTTACTTTCCTTCGGCTTTACAACCGTTGCATTACAGATGTTCTCAATAAATGTAAAGCGCATATCTGCGATCGCTGCGGAACGGTCCAGTCCGCGTTCCTGTTCCATCTGCTTTACGATGTGTTCCAGAAGCTGCTTTTCATTTTTATCCAGCTTCAGCTGTTCCAGGATCAGCTTATCTCCTTCCGCCAGCTTACACGCCGCAAACCGAAGTGGAATGTCTGCCTTCTCCGCATGGTCTTCGATCAGATGCATGATCCCATGCAGGCATCTGTGAACCGCCCCGCCATGATCATCTGCATTACAGAAGTCCTGTCTTCCCGGACTTTCCTGATATTTTGCCACATGCAGGGCATGCTCGATCAGTTCTTCGATTCCTTCATTTTTCGCTGCCGAGATTGGAATGACCGGAATCCCCAGTGCTTTTTCCATCTCGTTGACCAGCACCGATCCTCCGTTATCTCTTACTTCATCCATCATATTCAGTGCCAGAACCATCGGAATATCCAGCTCCATCAGCTGCATCGTCAGATATAGATTACGTTCAATATTCGTCGCATCTACGATATTAATAATTCCTTTTGGATGCTCATTCAGTACAAAATTTCTTGTCACAATTTCCTCGCTGGAATAAGGTGACATCGAATAGATACCCGGCAGATCTGTTACCAGCGTGTCGTTGTGTTCCTTGATCACGCCGTCTTTGCGGTCCACTGTTACTCCCGGAAAGTTTCCCACGTGCTGGTTCGCTCCCGTCAGCTGGTTAAACAGTGTCGTCTTCCCGCAGTTCTGATTTCCAGCCAGTGCAAATGTCAGTGTTGTTCCTTCCGGCAGTGGATTCTCATCTGCCTTCTCGTGATATCTTCCGCCCTCTCCAAGTCCTGGATGTTCGATGGATTCCTGCGGGATCTGGTCTGATACCTTGATTCCGTCACGTACATCAGTGATCTCAATCTTCTCCGCATCCGCAAGTCTGAGTGTCAGTTCGTAGCTATGTATACGAAGCTCCACAGGATCCCCCATTGGTGCGTATTTTACCATCGTAACATCTGCACCCGGAATCAGTCCCATATCCAGAAAATGCTGCCGGAGTGCACCTTCCCCGCCGACCGTCGTAAGTGTCGCACTCTTCCCAATTGGCAAATCTTTTAATGTCATCGTCTGTATTTCCTTCCCTTATCATCTATAGATGATAATTTTTCTCAACTGTAAGGTTAGTATAGACTTATTGGTAATTTTTGTCAATAACAGGCTTATTTTCCGATATATATTCCATAAACCGGCGCTGCTAATCTATTCCCCTCCCGACTGACTGAGAGAAGAATATTCAGGTTGTATAACCCCAAAAAGGACATCAGATATTCCTCACATCTGATGTCCTTTTCTTATTCATATAATATTATCTCTTCACATTAAATGCTGCTTTTCCAGGATATACAGCGCTTGCTCCAAGTTCTTCTTCAATTCTCAGTAACTGGTTGTATTTTGCAACTCGTTCTGATCTGGAAGGTGCTCCTGTCTTGATCTGGCAGGTGTTCAGTGCTACCGCAAGGTCTGCAATTGTTGTATCTTCCGTCTCTCCGGAACGGTGAGATGAGATTGCTGTGTAACCGGCTTTGTGTGCCATCTTGATTGCTTCCAGCGTCTCTGATACTGATCCGATCTGATTTAACTTGATGAGGATTGAGTTACCGCATCCAAGTTCGACACCCTTGGAAAGTCTCTCTGTATTGGTTACGAACAGATCGTCTCCGACTAACTGTACCTTGTCTCCAAGCTCGGCTGTCAGTTTCTTCCATCCTTCCCAGTCTTCTTCATCTAATGCATCTTCGATAGAGATGATCGGATACTTGTCTACCAGTTTCTTCCAGTGCTCAATGAGTTCTTCAGAAGTGAATTTTGTACCTGCCTTTGGAAGTACATATTCGCCCTTCTTCTCACCTTTCCATTCAGAAGATGCTGCATCCATAGCGATCATGAAGTCTTTTCCAGGTTCGTACCCTGCATCTTTTACTGCGTCTAAGATGTACTGGATTGCTTCTTCATCCGATGCAAGGTCCGGTGCGAATCCACCTTCATCACCTACAGATGTTGCAAGTCCTTTTGATTTTAATAATGCTGCCAGTGCATGGAAGACTTCTGCACACCAGCGGAGTGCTTCTTTGAAGCTTGGTGCTCCTACAGGCATGATCATGAATTCCTGTACGTCAACGGTGTTGGCTGCATGTGCGCCTCCGTTTAATATATTCATCATAGGTACCGGAAGTCTGTTACCATTTACGCCTCCGAGGAAACGGTAAAGCGGAATCTCCAGTGCATTTGCTGCTGCACGTGCACTTGCGATCGATACTGCAAGGATATCATTTGCTCCTAAGTTCGATTTATCTTTTGTTCCGTCTGCTGCGATCATTGCTGCATCTACTGCATAAATGTCTGATGCATCTACACCTTTCAGTGCATCGTTAATCACTGTATTAATATTCTCTACGGCTTTGGTTACACCTTTTCCGCCGAAACGGGATTTATCTCCGTCACGTAGTTCCAGTGCTTCGAATTCTCCTGTAGATGCGCCGCTTGGTGCCGCACCTCTTCCTACAGTTCCATCCAGAAGATATACTTCTGCCTCTACCGTCGGATTACCTCTCGAATCAATAATCTCTCTTCCAATAACCTTCTCAATTGCTAAAAAATTCTCCATGTCAAGATCCTTTCCCATGGAACCACTTCTGTCTCTCTTGCTCAGGGATGAGACAGAAGGAGTCTGCCATGATTTATTCACACGATAGTTAGATTATTCTAACTATCGTTAGCATATCATAACGTATTGTCTAAATCAAGTGAATTTTGATCTTGCAAATGAGAATTTTTACCGATGAACATGCGGCTCCTACAAGATAAAAAAAGCGGTGACCAGAATTACATCTGATCACCGCCCAAAGGATATATATGTATGTCGGATTTTTCAATTATGAAACTACTTTTAAAGATAATACCTTTTTATCTTATTAGCAAAGAGCCTTTCCAAGTGCCTGGCAAGCTGCCACTGCTTCGTCGTCCGGTGCTTCATTCGCCAATACGCAGTCACATGCAAGAACAGCTCCGTCAGCTTTACATGTCTCTTCCCATGTTCTCATCCATTCTCCGTCTCCCCATCCGTAAGATCCAAAGAGTGCGATCTTCTTTCCGCCAAGCTTGTCTTCGCAGTCAGAGAACATTGGTTCGAATTCACTGTCTTCCAATTCTTCTGCCCCCATAGCAGGGCATCCGAATGCTACTGCATCGTAAGTATCCATCTTGTCTGCGCTGAATTCTGAAGCTGTTAATACATCCACCTCTGCACCTGCAGCCTTTGCTCCTTCTGCTACTTCGTTAGCCATAGCCTCTGTGTTACCTGTTCCGCTCCAATATACTACTGCAATTTTACTCATTGTTTTCTACCTCTTTCATTGATAATTTTATATGTCAGGCAGCTACTGTAAGCTGCAAAACACTTCTTCCCTGCTGCCAGAGACGTACATAGACATCTCTGCATTTTTTATATTTTGCAAATGTTTTCTGGCATGCACACTCATCACAATATACCTTCCAGCATCCTACGCATTTGAAGTTACGTCCCTGATTCACAATGAATCCGATGACGTCTCCCAGTGGATAATCCAGAAAAATTCCAATCTCATGCGGGAATTCATTATTTTCACCGATTCTTGATTTTAACCGGTTCAGGGCATATTCGATTTCTGTGCTTTCATAGCCATATCGTTTCAGGAACTTTGCAACTCCCGGCCGGTTCAGACTGACCTCGAGTTGTTTCTTGCGATAGACATAGACCAGTACACGGTTCTCCTGTCTCCGTAATACATAGAGACGGATACCTTTTTCTTTCATGCACTGATTCCAGAACTCAATCTGATCATCAATATCTTTATCATCTGCAAATGTCATATTGAATAAATTTGCTGATTTCATAGATGCCAGTGTCGCCGAACAATGTTCCACCAGACACTTTTCAATCAGATATCTGTCTGCCATCTTAGTTCCTCCTAACATATGTTAGATACCTCTAACATCCTATATTTGAATACTATATCATTCTTTCCACACTGTCAAGAATTATGTACAAAAAAGAAGCTTAATGAAATAAAATTTCACCAAGCTTCTTTTTATTTTCTTATTTGTTATCTATAGAGATGTTTTCACTACAAATATTTAATTGTCTACTCATCCAACAGATTCTGCATACTCTTAAGTCCAATCACCAGCGTTGAAGTATTATGAAGCAGTGCGGATGTTGTCGGCATGATCACTCCTGCCACACCCAGTCCGATCAGTCCTGCATTGAATCCGACAATTGTACGGTAATTGCGGCTGATCCGCCTGATCAGAGCATTACTGATCTTCTTCAGTGTTACCAGCTCTTTCAGATTATCTGCGCCGATCGTGATGTCTGCGATCTCTCTTGCCAGTTCCGCACCGTCGCTGATTGCGATTCCTACATTTGCTGCGGAAAGAGCCGGCGAATCGTTGATACCGTCACCGATCATAATAACCTTACGTCCGGCTGCTTTTTCTTTTTCGCAGAAACTTGCTTTATCTTCCGGTAATACTTCTGCATAATATTCATCTACTCCGACACGTTTTGCAATTGCTTTTGCAGTACGTTCGCTGTCACCTGTCATCATTACGATCTTGCTGAGTCCGGCCTCGCGGAGCTCACGTATTACTTCTACCGCTTCGTCACGCAGTGGATCTTCGATGCAGATCACGGCTGCCAGTTTTCCTTCGACCGCCATATACAGGTGTGAATATTCTTCCGGCAGACTTTCGAATCTCTCTTCCATTCCTTCCGGAATTACTACATTTTCATCTTCGAATACAAAATGGTAACTTCCGATCACTGCCTTTTTGCCTTCGATCTGTGTGGAAATACCGTGTGCCACGATATATTCTACTTTCGAATGCATCTCTTCGTGATCCAGGTGTTTTGCCTTTGCTGCGCTTACCACTGCTTTTGCCATTGAATGAGGGAAATGTTCCTCCAGACACGCCGCAATACGGAGCAGTTCATCTTCACTCATTCCGTTAAATGATACCACTTCTGCTACCGTCGGTTTTGCCTTTGTCAGTGTACCGGTCTTATCGAATACGATCGTATCTGCTTCGGCAACTGCTTCCAGATATTTTCCACCTTTTACTGTAATCTTGTACATACCTGCTTCGCGGATTGCAGAAAGTACAGAGATTGGCATAGCAAGCTTTAATGCACATGAGAAATCAACCATTAAGATTGACAGTGCCTTTGTTGCATTTTTTGTAAGAAGATAAGTAAGTGCTGTACCACCAAGTGAATATGGAACCAGTTTGTCTGCAAGATGTTCTGCACGGCTTTCCAGTCCGGATTTTAATTTCTCAGATTCTTCGATCATTGATGCGATCTTCTCATAACGGCTGGAACCACCGACTGCTTTAACACCGACAGTCACTTCACCTTCTTCTACGACTGTTCCGGCATAGACATAATTTCCTACGGTTCTTCTTACCGGAACAGATTCTCCTGTCAGGGATGCCTGGTTGATCATGGCTTCTCCGTCCACAACCTCTCCGTCGAATGGGATGACATTTCCCATATGTACGACTACCTGGTCTCCTGCTTTGATCTGGCTTGCCGGAACCAGAACTGCCTGATCTCCGGTCTTTAACCATACTTTTCCAACATTCAGGGACATGGTTCTTGCCAGGTCGTCTACGGATTTCTTATGTGTCCACTCTTCTAAGAGCTCACCGATTCCAAGCAGGAACATGATGGAGCCCGCTGTGCTGAAATCACTTCTGAAGATCGATACACCGATCGCGGTTGCATCCAGTACCGGAACTTCGATCTTTCTTTCCATCAGTGTCTTGATACCTTTCCAGATATATTTTGCGGACATGATGGTTGTATATGCTGCGGAGATCGGATATGGCAGTAAAAACTTTCTTCCATAATGGAAAATGATCTTATTGACCAGCTTTTCCTGATACTCTGCGTTCATCTGTCTTCCTGATGTCTCTAACAGACCGTTCGGAACTTCCACTTCATCATAGCGGAAACGACGGAGTCCTTCGATGATCTCTTCTCTGTCTCCTTCGTAATGGATGGTTGCATCTGCTGTTCTGTCATAGACATCCGCGCGGAATACGCCATTTATATTCTGCAAATAGAAAAGAAGAATGTCTGCCTGTTCATGGGTCATGCGTTTCTGTTCCATGTGGACACGGATTCTTCCTCTTATCTCATGCTTAATCTTAAATTTCACTCTTTGTCACCTCTTATTATTCTTGCAAAAGCACCTGCAGATATTCCGCAGGTGCCTATGTATCTTCCGGCAACTTCTCTCTATATATACCGTGCCTGATTCTTAGTTCTCTGTCTCTACTTCTGCTTCAACAGCTTCCTCTGCTGTATCTTCAACTTCACAGAAATCATCTACTACTTCAGCTTCTGCCTCTGCTGCTCTGTCTTCGTTGATCTGTTTTGCTTCAGCTAAGATATCACCTGCATTCTCCTGAACGCTTGTTGCTGTCTTCATCACGCATGATTTTGCTCTTAATACGGCTGCTGTACAGTTTGTGTATAATTTCTTTGCATCATCACTTGTCAGAATCTTGATTCCTGCTGTTCCGAAAGCTACTCCTGCTGCAAAAAGTCCTGGTTTTTTCCAATTAATGTCTTTTAAATTTAACATATTTATTCCCTCCATTGTATATTTATTTTATTAATTATTGTATACGATTTTTAATCATGTATCCTTACCAAACCGATCTATGTAAGTTCTTTTTTGGATACAAAACACCAAAAAAGACATTCTTCCATTTTGTGTCCGGCAGTCATTTTTTGTTTCTGCCAATTATAACACCAAAGAATGTCCTTTTCAAATATTTTTTTGCTATTGATAAAATTTCTCAACAGCTTTTTTCTATGATTGCATCGTGATGCTTCGGATCTTCTGATTCTCCACATAACCACATGCTTTCAGTCCTGCCTGGATCACTGCATTCCAGTTCTTCGCAGACAGGTGTTTTATCGTATCGTCATCCAGTTCGATCGTGCATGCATTCTGTAGTTCACAATCTGGATCACATGCAACTTTATACATATTTCTGCGGTTGATCGCGCCGATCTCTTCCAACTTGTTGATCATCCGGTATACAGTTGCCGTACCGATACTTGGATCAATCCTGGATGCACGGTAATAGATTTCCTTGCAGCAGGAACAGTTTTCTTCCAGAATAATATCCAGAAGCATCAGTCTCTGCTTGGTAATCCTGCATCCACTGGCTTTTAGTTTCTGTACAATTGCTTCTTTTGCCTTATCCACCTGATGACCTCCTGTCATATCATTCCTGACGTATACTGATCTGTATCCTTTGTATCTGTTATAATGTCTGCGGCTTCACCCCTGACACCACATATTTCTTATTCCGTAATAGAAGTGGTCTTGAATCCGGCTTTTTCTACTGCTTTTTTCAAAGCATCATTTGCGATTTCACGGTCATAAGACACAACTGCTTCTTTTTTCTTCAAGTCTACTCTCGCTGAAGCACCTTCGATCTCGTTCAGTGCTTTCTTCACTGACTGTACACAGTGATCACAGCTCATACCTTCAATGTGAACTGTCTTCTTTCCGATCACAGGATTCTTCAGCTCTTTGTCATCGGTTTTGATGATGCCAGTTCCGCCTCCGCAGCAAGGACTGTCACCTTTGAAATGTTTGACAGCTCCTCTCAGTGCAAAACCAAGAAGAACGATCACTACTAATACAACAATAATATCTGCCATTTTTATATTCCTCTATTCTTTGTTCCCGTCATTATCCATACTGAACTTTTCATCATTCTTTTTCTCCTGCCATTTCCTGAACCAGAGAAATACCTGATAGATAGAAGCACCCACGATGTAAATCACGATCACGATCAGGAACAGATAGAACATAGAGCCTGTTGAATTGCCCATCTTTATCAGCTCCTTTATTTGCTATACATATTTTCGATCATCTTTTTCACTTCTTCAGGATCTGAACTGCAACATCCGCCTCCGCAGCCGCTGCATCCGGCACATCCACCGCCACAGCCCTGGACGACTCCGTTTTTAAATCTTTTTACAATTCCGTATATCAGATACGCACAATACCCTAGTATCAGTGCCATGATAATGATATTTGCCAACATGAATATGCCTCCTTCAAAGGGAAAACCGGACGTAACTCCTGTACGTCCGGTCCGCTCTACTTATGCATTTACAGAACGTTTTGAATAAACTTTCTGATTCTTATACGGGTCAGGTCTGAATAACAGGAACAGCATAATTGCTACTACTACGAATGCTACTGCTGTACCAACTCCAAATCCACCGCCAGTTACTAATGTACCGATCTGGTATACACAAAGTGTTACGAGATAAGCGAATACATTCTGGAACAGAATCGCAAACCAGAACCATTTCTTAGACTGCATCTGCTGTGCCATAGTTGCAATGGCTGCCAGACAAGGTGAATCTAACAGGTTGAATAACAGGAATGAGAATGCTGCTACTGCGCTTGGGAACCATGTCTGAATTGCCTGAGCTACTGTTACAGTATCTTCTGACTGGCTCTCTGCTACGTTCGCAAGTACACCCATTGTTGAAACGATTGCTTCTTTTGCTGTGAATCCAGAAAGAGAAGCTGCTACTGGCTGCCACTCTCCAAATCCAAGTGGTGCGAAGATTGGTGCGATAAATCCACCGATCAGGGCAAGTAAGCTGTCTGCACTGTCGTCTACAAGTCCGAATCCTCCGTTTGTGAATCCGAATCCGCCAAGGAACCACATTACTACACAAGCAAGGAACAGGATCGTTCCGGCTTTGATGATGAATCCTTTCAGTCTCTCCCATACATGAAGAAGAACTGTCTTAGCCTGTGGAATATGATACTGTGGAAGCTCCATAACGAATGGTGCCGGTTTTCCTGAGAATGGTTTTGTCTTCTTCAGGATGATTGCTGCTACTAATACTGCTACGATACCTACGAAATACATGATCGGCGCCATAAGTCCGCCTGCTGTATAGCTTCCGGTTGCGTAACTTGCCATAACTCCACCCATTAATGCGATAACCGGTAACTTCGCTCCGCATGGGATGAATGTTGCTGTCATAATTGTCAGACGTCTGTCATTGTCCTGTTCAATGGTCTTAGAAGCCATGATTCCAGGGATACCACATCCTGATGAAATCAGAAGTGGAATGAAACTCTTACCAGACAGTCCGAAGTGTCTGAATACACGGTCCATAACGAATGCGATACGTACCATATATCCGCAGTCTTCCAGGATAGAAAGGAAGAGGAACAGGATAGCCATCTGAGGAACGAATCCAAGTACGGCTCCGAGACCACCGATGATACCGTCAACTACTAATCCTTCCAGAACACTGTTTACGCCGACTGATTCAAGTCCTTTTGATACAATATCCTGAATAGCACCTACGAATGTATCATTTGTCCAGTCTGTTACGATTGTACCGATTGTTGTTACGGAAATGTAGTAAACAACGAACATAACTGCGATGAAGATCGGGATACCAAGAATACGGTTTGTTACGATTCTGTCGATCTTATCTGATGTTGTTAATTTATCTTTTCCCTTTTTAACAGTTGTGTCTACGACTTTCTGGATGAATTTGTAACGTTCATCTGTTACGATACTTTCCATATCATCGTCGTGTTTTGTTTCAAGATCTTTTCTGTCTTTGTCAACTGCTGCTTTTGCTGCTGCCGAAAGATTCATGCTTTCTACAACTTTGCTGTCGTTCTCAAGGAATTTAACAGCATACCATCTCTTCTTATCTTCAGAGATAGAATCCGGGAGAACTCCTTTTACATTTGTGATAGCTTCTTCCAGTTCTTTTGAGAAGATTTCTCTTGGAAGATCAACTTCTTTTTTGTTTGCAACTTTGATTGCTGTCTCAACCAAAGCATCCAGTCCTGTCTGTTTCAGAGCTGAAGTCTCAACGATCGGACAATCTAATAACATAGAAAGTCTCTTTGTATCGATCTTGATTCCTCTCTTTTCCAGAAGGTCTGTCATGTTCAGTGCGATCACTACCGGCACGCCTGTCTCGATCAGCTGTGTAGCCAGATACAGGTTACGCTCGATATTTGTTGCATCCACAAGGTCAATGATCACATCCGGATTATCATTTAAGATATAATCACGGCTGACTACTTCTTCCAGTGTGTATGGTGAAAGAGAATAGATACCCGGAAGGTCTGTTACGATGATGTCATCGTTTTTTCTCTTTCCTTTTAATTTTCCCTCTTTTTTCTCTACTGTAACACCCGGCCAGTTACCAACATACTGGTTGGCACCCGTTAAGGCATTAAACATTGTGGTTTTACCACAGTTTGGGTTTCCCGCAAGTGCGATCTTGATTCCCATTCCTATTTACCTCCTTGAACGTGTAAATTCTAATGCGACAATATGTATCTGTCAGTTCCTTCGGTAAGTCTTATTTTACCTGGACACACTGGGCATCGTCTTTTCTTACTGAAAGTTCATAGCCTCTTACTGTAATCTCTACAGGATCTCCGAGAGGAGCTACTTTTCTGATATACAGCTCACTTCCTTTTGTAATTCCCATGTCCATAATACGGCGCTTGTATGCGCTGTCCCCTTCAATCTTCGTTACAACAACTGTACTTCCAACTTTTGCATCACCTAAAGTCATTGCTGTTTCTCCTTTCCTTAGATTGTTAGCATCTATAATACAGCAGACACCCAGGTACTAGACCATGATGTGCCGCGCCATATCCTCATTTACAGCCACTCTGGAGTCTTTGACGTTTACGATCACATTACCTCCAATCTTTGACAATACGACAACTTCTGTTCCTGCGACAAATCCCAGATTCGCCAGGAAACGTCTTGTCTCTTCATTTCCGCCAATACGCGAGATTGTGTTTGTTTCACCGATACCGGCCATTGTAAGTGGCATAATAACACCTCATTTTCTTTATGTAATATTTTTTTCATCTTTCCATGCTGTTTTGCAAGGATTTTGATAATGATAAATGTTTTCATTATCCCTTGCAATAGTTAGTATATGCTAACGTTCGTTAGCTGTCAACCACTTTATTTCATTTTATTGATTATTTTTTCTCAATAAGTTTTTTCTTCCGTTTGCCAGTCATAACTAACTATGTTATACTAAACTCAATGTTAACGTATAAAGGAAGGAATGACTTATTATGAGCAATGTATTAAATGAATCTGCCGAGAACTATCTTGAAACAATTCTGATTTTAAGCCAGAAACTGCCTGTAGTGCGTTCCGTAGATATTGCCAACGAGCTTGGTTTTAAGAAGTCCAGTGTCAGTGTTGCTATGAAGAATCTTCGTGAAAAAGAACATATTAAAGTAGATGAGCAGGGATTTATCCATTTGACACCATCCGGTCTGGAGATTGCAAATATGATTTACGAACGTCACACACTTTTATCATCCTGGCTGGTACATCTCGGCGTACCTGCGGATGTTGCTGCTGCCGATGCATGTAAGATGGAACATGTGATCAGCAAAGAAAGTTTCGAAGCAATCAAGAAGCATGTGTATGAGAACAAAGAAGTATAAAAATGTAAATAATTCATTTCGTTTTATTTTCTTTTATATTATGAAATTTTATTTTTCACTTTATTCTAAAGGAGTCTTGAATTATGAACGAAAGTATTAAGAATATGATCGAACGACGCAGTGTACGCGGTTACAAACCGGACATGTTCCCGAAAGAATATCTGGATCTGATTCTTGAAGCAGGAACTTATGCTGCAACCGGCATGGGAATGCAGTCCCCGGTTATTGTTGCTGTTACCGACAAGGCAACCCGGGATCAGCTTTCTAAGATGAATGCAGATGTTATGGGTTCTGATGCGGATCCGTTCTACGGAGCACCGATTGTTCTGGTCGTATTGGCTGATAAGAACAGACCGACATATGTATATGACGGAAGTCTTGTCATGGGTAACCTGATGAATGCCGCCGCTTCTCTTGGAATCGGAAGCTGTTGGATCCACCGGGCGAAAGAAGTCTTTGCATCGGAAGAGGGAAAGGCTCTTTTGAAAAAATGGGGCATTGAAGGTGATTATGAAGGTATCGGACACTGTGTGCTCGGATATCCGGACGGAAATCTCCCGAAGGCGAAGCCTCGCAAAGAGAATTATGTGTATTATGTAGATTAAATTAATAACGAGAATAAAAAGAGGAATCCCGGATCCATGTGATCTCCGGGATTCCTCTTTTTATGCTTTATTATGTATAATCTATGCGTCCTTCCACACTTCTTCAGCGATCTCTTTTACCAGTTTTAATTTTGCCCACTGCTCTTCTTCTGTCAGTTTATTACCGATTTCGCAGGATGCAAATCCACACTGCGGGCTTAAACACAATCTCTCGAGCGGAATATACTTTTCTGCTTCATGGATTCTTTTGATCACGGTTTCTTTGTCTTCCAGTTTCGGTGACTTAGTTGTGATCAGTCCCAGAACGACTTTCTTATCCGCTGAAACTTTTGCAAGCGGTGCAAATCCTCCAGATCTTGCGTCATCGTATTCCAGGAATAATGCGTCTACATTTTCCTTTGCAAATACATAGTCTGCTACGGAATCATATGGACCACTTGTAAAGAATGTCGAGTGATAGTTACCTCTACAGATGTGTGAAGTAATCACCATATCTGCCGGTTTTCCTTCTAATGCAAGGTTATTTACTTCCAGCAGCTGTCCTTTTACTTCGTCCAGATCCTGTCCAAGATTCTTATATCTCTGTTTTGCGGCATCACCTACGATTGCTCCCCATGTACAATCATCCAGCTGCAGGTTGCGGCATTCGGCCTCATAAAACTGCTTAATGACTTCCTGATAAGCCTTTCCGATATCCTGGATCAGTTCTTCATTTGTTGCATAGTATTTTCTTGTATTCTCAAAGTTTGCCGGAACGATCATCTGCTGGAACATCTGTGCCGGTGCCGGAATTGTATATTTTGCGACCGTATTCTCATCTTCGAACTGTTTCAGGAATTTGAAGCCTTCTACAAATGGATGTGCCTTTGCCTTTACTTTTCCGGTCAGATACGTGTCTTCCAGCGCTGCCATCTCCGCATTGAACTGTACACCTGCTCCTGTCTGTTCGTGACCAACACCTTCAAATCCCCACATGAAGTCCAGGTGCCAGTAAGTTCTTCTGAATTCTCCATCTGTAATGATGTGAAATCCCAACTCTTTCTGCTTTGTGACTACTTCTGTAACTGCCTTATCAATGACAGCATCACATTCTTCTTTTGTGATCTTTCCTTCACTGTAATCTGCTTTTGCCTGTTTTACTTCCTGTGGTCTTAAAAAACTTCCCACAAAATCATATCTGTATGGTGTCTGATATTTGCTCATTTTCTATATCCTCCTGTGTGTATATTCTTGTTCTTTGTCTGGATATAGAGTAGCATGATTTGAAAGATTTGGATAATACATATAACTTGCAGTTTGCTATAGTTTTAAGCTATAGCAGTTTATCCTTTTGAAATTTTTCTGGTATATTTTTTCTTCCTTCTGAATTTTTTCTAATAACTCTACTTTCTGTTCGTATCCTTTTATGATCAATTCTCCCCGATTTGGATAATCAATATCATTTTTCAAAAATTCATCTATATCTTTTACATCTAAAAGTTTTGACCGATCTATCACTTCCGGATTTGTCACATACTTTAACAAATCAATTTCTCTTTTCTTAAAGCTGTTGACCGATATATTACACAAGTCCCCTTCCGCTTCCGAAGGTCTTTTCCAAAACATACTGTTTCCCGTATCAAACAACGGTGCCATTCCCACAAATTTCAAACTTTTTGAATCACGCAAAATGCCAAAATTATTAAAATGTCTGTCCGTATTCGTTAAAATAAAATCACTTAATATCTGATACTCTAAAAATTCCCTGACTTCATTTTCTTTCAATCCATGATCTACACAAATTTTAATAAAATGCTCATATTCCGATATATCATTTCTTTTCTTTCTCGAACATACCACATCATATCCTGAAACGAATTCTTTATCTACTGAAGCAAATCCTTTACATATACAGCCTAATCCCGGTTCATTCTTTGTTGAAATATCGCACAACTGATATTCCGTATAAGGCATTCTGTTTTGTTTTTTATGAAATGCACTTGCAATCACTTCATTTATACTTTGTTGATAAGAAGTTCCATAGTTTCCTTTTACAAGATATCTGATTCCGTCTTTAATGATCCATTTCTTTTTTAATTCCCCTTGCGTCGTCGAACTTGGATAAAAATGTGTTTGTCCGCAAAGATTTAATACATCTTCTGCGTTCGAATAATCTTCTCCAAATTGCATTTCTGCAATTTCATCTTTAAATTCATTTTCAAACAAATTAATGTCTTTCCATTCAAGCATCTCATCAACCGGATTAATCCAATAATGATCAATTAACGAAATGCCAAGATTACGCAACAGATAACTTTGTGTGTTGAATATCCCGTTTTGTTCCAGAATACGTTTTATATTTCCCTGATCAACAGGTACTGCACGTCGGTCCCACCATTTTTTCAGTTCTTGCTGCGATTGATTTCCACCTAATGGTAATAATTCCTGATTAACCTTGGTTCCTGTTTTCATGATACGCCCTGATACCTCATCCATGAACAACAGACATACAATATCATTTTCATGCATCAAATAATACAGATTTTCGTTCACCATTCTGTTCCCCCTTTCATTTCATATTTTTGATTCAGAATTATATAATCAATCCTGTCTTCCAGTTCTACAACTGCAGCATCCAAAAGCCACGGCATAGTCTTTTCACTAAATACAGCCTGAAATGGAATCTGTATAAACTCCCCCTCATACATAAATCCCAGAAAGCAATTTTTTCCATTTAATATCCATTTTCCATAAACATGATATTTTTCAGAGTAAATTGTTTGTTCTACAATCTTTTGTTTCATATCTTGTAAACTTTTATGATATTTTTGTAATCTTTCTTCTGATTTTGTTTCTACACATTTTTTCGAAATAATCTCTAATTCCAGTAATTCATCTGCCGAACATCCAAGAGCCAGACTTAATCTGTAGACCGTTTCACTTTTTGCACTGGATATTTTTTTATGGCCTTGCTCATAATCTTGTATTGAACGCAAATTCACACCACTTCTTTCTGCCAGTTTCCTTCTTGAAAAACCTCTTTCTTCTCTTAATTCTTTAAGTCCCATTATATTCTCCGTTCGACTAATAATCATATTACTATTATACGCATATTTGCGTATATATATCAATTGTTTTTTATAAAGAGGGGGTATCTATTTGTTTGGATTAGATTCCCCTCTTTGTGCTAATTTGTCACACAAGCTAGACGTTAATTATTAACCATTTTACTTTATTTTTTTCTAATTATTTTCTTGATAAGTAGTATTAGCAAAAAATAAATTGCACATACTGCAATTCCTGCAACACAACTCCATGAAGCCAATACATACCAAAGACTTTTCACTCTCTCAATTTGATAAGTAGCTATCTCTCCTCGTTCAAGAACAGTAATACCTAGTATAGCAATCGGAGTGCATGCACCTAAAATAAATGCCATAACCGCCCCCAAAACTGTCAACATTTTTTGATAGAATTTCACCTTTTTTAATGGATTACTTTTTAATTCTATATTAGTGTTTTGAACATCTATTTGCATTTTCATTTCCACCAGCTTTTTTTTGCACTCTTCACACTCGTTTAAATGTTTCTCAATATCCTTTTTCGTTTGTTCAGATAATATATCATCTTGATATAACGGTAACAAATCAGAAACAATGTAGCATGGAAGTTCTTTATTCATCTTTCAACATCTCCTTTACAATTTTCTGTTTTCCTCTAAATTTTCCCGTGACCAGCGTTGCGAGTATGCTGGGGCATACGAAAGAAGTGAATGAAAAATATTATTGATACTTCAAAACTGGATAAAAAAAGATTATCCAGACGCGCAACACCAAATTAAAAAATCTGACATGTGCCGGATAATCCCAACCAAAGCCAACCGGCTTTTTAACCTTATGAAAATGAAAAACCCCCGTAAACATGGGGGATAAATCGGAGTGACGTGATTCGAACACGCGACCTCTACGTCCCGAACGTAGCGCTCTACCAAGCTGAGCCACACTCCGA
>CAKRAT010000032.1 GCA_934295165.1 uncultured Dorea sp.
TCTCTAATCTGCCCGTTAATCATTAAATCGCTAATTGTCGTGCACCTCCATCATAAAATAAAAATAAGTGAATAGTTTGAGACTATCCACTTGCATATCTGTATCATAAGATCTATAATCAAATCTGTATTATACTCAATATCAAACCATTAGTCACTCAATTGTGCTAAGGTGAGAGTGGATACTCTACTTTCTTTTTTGCCTTACGCAACATATAATTTATCATATTGTTCCTCTTATGTCAACTGTTTTTTTACTTTTTTTAATTACTCCACAATCCAGCTTTCCAGATCCTGTGCACCGGCATACTCTTCCAGATATTTTCTGCCGTATTCCAGTGCCTTTTCCAAATCGTCATTTTCTGAAAACGAATAGATCAATGTCAATACTTCTGCTGCATTCTCTGTTATCATTGCGCGTTCCGAATCGCTGGTGGAACTTCCGATGGCTCCGTTTTCGTCTGCAAGTACCGGAAGTGCATTAATCTTAATCTCCGCCTTTCCGATTCCTTTGTAGGTCTCACCATCCCGCCCAATCCGAAATACCAGTTCTTCTGCAATCTGAGATGTGTCATAAGATCCAACCGAAAATCCCGATTCGATTGAAATCAGGTTATTAGCATCTACAACTGTGTTAACTTCATATAATCCTTTTCCCTGTCCGATCCGGCGGATCAGAGCCTCGGAAGACACACGATATCTGCCCGGGTCTTTTCCGAATGCTTTGTAGGCTGCTCTGGATTCTTTTACATTTGGAATCCCGTTAATTCCGTAGTCAAAAATAGCGTCTCTTGTCTTTTTGAAAATGTCTTTCTTCAGATATTTCCACAGTTCTTCGTTCTTCTTTTCTACTTTTACCCGGTACTGCAGACATCCCACCCTGGTATCCGGCCAGATTTCTTTCATTGTCTTATCAATTGTCAGATGTTTCATATATATCTCTCCTGTATGATAAAGTATTGGATCATCGTCCGGGGAATGCAGATGCATGGCGATAAAGAAAAAGATGACAATCCACCCGTAAGCTTCCTGTCATCTTTGACTCATTCTTTATGCTGCTTTTATTCTATTTCACAGTATATTAAGCATGCTTTTCTAGGCGAAAAGACTTGTTGCTCCATATACAGCTACTACTGCAACGATTCCCCATCCGATGATACTTAACATACTCTACACCTCCTCAGGATATTTTCCTTCTCTTTCTAATTTCAGTATAGAGTATAATTATATATTTGTTAAATGAAGCTTTTATATGTTACTATTAGTATTCTTAATATTTCAGACTGTTCCTGCGTCCGGTCCTCTGCTTCCTTTTCTATGTATCTATCTGTGGTCTGCCATACATACAACCGCGATCATTCCGGCACCTGTATGGCCTCCGATCACAGGACCAAGATTATTTATCATGACATTGGTCACGCCCATTTTCTTACGGACAAGCTCTGCCACATAAGCGGCATCTTCCGGGCAGTTGCCATGCGGGATCATCATCATATCCGGCATCTTTCCTTCACATGCCGCAACCGCCATATCCACGATCTTATTCATGCCTTTCTTTCTGCCCCGCTCTTTTCTGATGATCTGAAGCTTTCCTTCATTATCCAGATAAATAACCGGCTTAATCTGCACCATTGTTCCGATCACTGCTGCCGTCTTCGAAATACGTCCGCCTTTCTGCAGATGGTTCAGGTCTTCTACCATAAAGAAATGGCAGACTTTTAATTTATTCTCTTCCACCCACTGTGCGACTTCTTCCAGACTCCTTCCTTCTTTCTGAAGTTCCAGTGCCTTATAATCGATCAGTCCTTCTCCCATACTTGCGCAAAGTGTATCGATCACAACAATTTTTCTCTCCGGATATTTTTCCCGCAGATCCTCTGCCGCTATACACATACTGTTATATGTACCGCTGAGTCCTGACGAAAAACTCAGATGCAAAATATCTTTTCCCTCTTTCAAGATTGGTTCTAAAATATCTATTGCGGTCTGCGGGCTCGGCTGTGAAGTCACTGCCATCTCTCCGGCACCTAACATGCCATAGAATTCTTCTGCCGTCAGATCGTACATATCACGGTAAGTCCTCCCGCCGATCGTACAGTTCAGCGGAACTACCGGTATCTCTCTTTCCCACACCCAGTCTTTTGGCAGATCGGATGTACTGTTGATGGTTATTACATATTCACTCATATCGGAACCCTCCTCATCCTCAAGTCCCTTTCATCTTACCATTGTCTTACATATTACGCAAAACTTTTTTCATGGTAATGACAAATACGACACTTGTTGTCAGGACCGATATCACATCTGCGATTGGTTCTGCACGGTAGATTCCCATCACACCCATGAATTTTGGCAGAATAATTGCAAGTGGGATCAACAAAATGATCTTTCTTAAAAGTGCAATAAATAATGACACCTTTGCCTGTCCAAGTGAAATGAATGACGTCTGACATGCACACTGGATTCCGAAGATAGATATTCCAAGGAAATATACCGGCATAACCCGGCATGTCAACTCCAGCAGTTCCTTATTATTCGTAAATAACCCTGTATAAACCTGCGGTGCAAAGATTGCCACACCCGCAAGCACAAGTGTTCCGGCAAGACACACCAGGATCATCCGCTTCATCGTTGCTTTTACCCTTTCCTTATTGCCCGCACCGTAATTATAGCTGATGACCGGCTGGATGCCCTGTGTGATGCCCTGTACCGGGATTGTGATCAGCTGCATGATACTCATAAGGATCGACATGGAGCCCACATACAAATCACCGCCATATCTCTGCAGTCCCGTATTCAGTGTGATCGTAACCAGACTTTCCGTACTCTGCATGATAAACGGTGAGATTCCAAGTCCTGCGATCATCTTGATCACGTCTTTTTTCAAATGCATATTTTTCACCGTCAGACGCATCACACTTTTTTCCGAAGTCAGGAAATGTACCACCCATGCCGCACTGACCGCCTGCGACAGGATCGTTGCAACCGCTGCTCCCCGCACGCCCATGTGCAGTACGAAGATGAATACCGGATCCAGACAGATATTTAAGACCGCACCGATCAGGACAGATAACATTGCAATCTTCGCCTCTCCCTGTCCACTGATATAAGCATTCAGTCCCAGTGCAAGCTGCACGAAGATCGTTCCGATCAGATAGATCGATATGTAATCTCTTGCATAGACAATCGTTGCATCACTGGCTCCAAACGCATACAGGACCGGTGTCTTGAATACCGAAAAGAACGCCGTCAGGATTACCGAAAAGAGCACCAGAAGCCCCGCTGAATTTCCAAGGATCTGTTCTGCCCTCTGTCTGTTCTGTTTTCCCAGCTGGATCGAAGCAAGCGGTGCCCCGCCCATCCCGGCAAATGCACTGAATGCCGAGATCATCGTCAGAATCGGAAATGTGACTCCGACGCCGGTCAGTGCCACATCCCCATATCCGGGAATATGACCAATATACATTCTGTCTACTATATTATAAAGCACATTGATAAGCTGTGCCGCCACAGAAGGGACCGCCAGTGAAAACATCAGTTTCCCCAGCGGTGCACTTCCGAGTCTTTCGTCTCTGTGATTCATTTGTATCGCTGCCTTTCTCTCGCATATCTTTCTTTTGTACGCCTGTTCTCTTATATACTTACTTTAGTAAAAAATATTATATCATTTTCTTGTTCTTGTGTACACGTTCGTTTTTGCTCATTCTTCTTGTATATTTGAAATTATTTCTTCTACATACAGCACTATTTCAGGCTCACATGCAGATAACTTCTTCCAGAAAGTGTCTTATTAAAGCAGATACTGCACACCACCAGTACACATCCCAGCACGAATCCCCACCAGTTGAATAACGCCGTCAATACCAGCAGTGCCAGACGCATGAATTTCAGCGCATAACCAAGTTCGAAATTCGGCTGCGTATAATTGGCAACCGCCACGAAAGCCATGTACAGCATGACTTCCGAATTAAACCAGCCCGATGCCACCGAGAATTCTCCCATGACCAGACCGGCGATCACGCTGAGCGGCGTACTTAACATGCCCGGCGTATTCAGAGCCGCCAGACGCAGACCATCGATTGCCACCTCCAGCATCAGAAGCTGATAGATTAGCGGGATATTCACCGTATCTTTCACCGCTACAAAAGCAAATACTTTCGGCAGCCAGTTCAGGTTTTGCATAAAAAGCAGGAACATCGGTGTCAGAAATATCGTCATCAGATTGATCAGTGTTCTGGATATCTTCAGATAGACGCTGGTCAATGTCGGGAAATAATAGTCATTTGCCTCCTCGATCATGTCGAAGATCGATGTCGGAAGTATCATCGCCGACGGTGAATTGTCTACAAGGATCACCACTTTTCCTTCCAGAAGACATGCCGATGCCGTGTCTGGACGTTCTGTGAATTTGAACTTTGGAAATGGATTGTACCACTTTCGTTTGAACAGGCATTCCGCCAGACTCTGCTGGTTCATCCGCAGATCATCGGTGTCTATGCTCTGGATCTTATCACGTACATTTTTCAACAGTTCCTTATTCACCCGGTCGCCCATATAACAGAGTGCCACGTCTGTTCTGGAACTATCCCCTACTTCCGTCATCTCCATGATCAGTGCCGGATGTCGGATTCTTCTTCTCATCATTGCCGTGTTATATACAAGCGTCTCCACAAATCCGTCTCTGGATCCCCTGAGTGACTTGTCCTTGTCCGGCTCTTCCACACTTCTTGCCGGATATGTCCTGCAGTCGATCACGATACACGCACGGTATCCATCAATGAATACGCACGTTTCTCCCGACAGAAGGCTTTTCAATATCTGATCAAAATCAAACATCACTTCTACTTCAACATACGGAATACACGCATTTGCAAACTCCCATACATCCTCCGGCAGATCTTCTGCCTTCACCTTCAGAAGTGCATCCATGATCTTCAGCATCGTCTCTTCACTCGTAAAACCATTTACAAAATAAAAAGAAGAAACTCTCCCGCCGATCAGCAGATCCCTCTGAATGAGGTCAAAGCTTTCCCGGATCGGGAGTGTTTCATTCATATATGCTACATTTTCTTCTCTTGTCTTAAAAACCGGAATTTCCTGGCGCGTCATGCTCTTACCACCTCTTACATACATAGACTATACATTCCAGTATGCCCCGGGGGTTAAATTTTATACGAGGCAGCAACATTCCTATATCTCGCGCTTCTTTCTCTGCGCATCAGATTTTTCATTTCCGATTGCTTCTTCTCTGCGCATCAGATTTTCATTTCCGGTCACTTTATTTTACTGCAGACTTTTGTCACATCCGGTTATTTCGTCGTACTGCCGAATCCGCCGTTACGGACTTCTTCTACTTCATCATCTAGCGTGATTCCGTATTCCATGAAGATTCCCTGCATGAATCCTGTTCCTGCTGGAATCTCTACTATTTTTCCTTCATTTGTATCATTTGTGATCTTTGCAAAAATGTGTCCTTCGTTATCTGAATAATAGTAATCGCTGTCAATGATTCCTACTGTATTATTCAGCTGCAGACGGAACTTGAATCCAAGCCCGCTTCTCGGATAACACTGAAGCACCCAGTTATCTTCCATCTTCGCACGGATCCCGGTTGGAATCTTTGCAGTCTCGCCTGGTTTTAATGTAATCGCCGCTGGAGCATAAAAGTCGTATCCTGCTGATCCTTTTGTCGCGCGTTTCGGAAGTTTTAATGCATCATAGACACTCTGGATGTCTTCATCAGATGCCTGTCCGATGGCATCCAGATAACCTTCTTTAAACTGTTCAAAGCTTACTTTTTCAAATTTTGCAATTCTTTTTGCCATGTATATATCCTCTTTTCTTTTTATTTTCTTTCATCTTGTAATCGTAGAGCTCCGGATTTCATTATACCCAGAGTGTAATGCCGGTAAAAAGCACAGCCTATAAAGCTGTGCTTTTTACCAGCGTATCCAGTATAACATCTTTTAGTTGCCACACTCAATACTGATTTCATTAAATAATGTCAGGATATCATCTACCGACATCTTGTCTTTTTCTTCGCCCTTTTTATCCAGGATTGTATTTCCCTGATGCATCATCACCAGACGATTGCCATATTCAATCGCATATCTTAAGTTATGTGTAACCATGATCGTTGTGAGATTCTTCTCTTTTACGATCTTATCAGTCAGCTGCATGATCAGTTCTGCTGTCTTCGGATCCAGTGCCGCTGTATGTTCATCCAGGATCAGGAACTCAATCGGTGTCATGGTTGACATCAGAAGTGCCATCGCCTGGCGCTGTCCTCCGGATAAAGCACCGACTTTGACATCCATCTTATCTTCCAGACCAAGTCCGAGCTGGCTTAACTGCTCTCTGTAATACTCGATCCTTGCCTTATTCGTTCCTCTGGAAAGACCGAATACCTTTCCTTTATTGTCCGCCAGAGACATATTTTCCAGAATGGTCATGGTCGGGCAGGTTCCCATTGCAGGGTTCTGATAGACACGGCCGATTTTTTGGTTTCTCTTATATTCTTTCTGTTTTGTGATATCCGATCCGTTGATCAGGATCTGTCCACCCTCTACCGGGATACTTCCACAGATGATATTCAACATTGATGTCTTTCCGGAACCATTACTTCCCACGACAGATACGAATTCCCCTTTGTCAATCGTCAGGTTGAAGTCCTGGAACAGGCACATCTCATTTACGGTTCCCGGATTGTAATATTTATGAATTCCTTTTAACTCAAGCATTGGTGTTCACCTTCTTCTTTCTGTCCATACTGATGATAAGTACAACCAGGAACAGGACTGCTGTTACCAGTTTCATTGCCTGTGGATCGAAATTGCGGAGTGCGATCGCAACGCATGCCTTGTAAATGATCGATCCGATCAGAACTGCTGTCGTCGTGCGAAGCAGTGTCAGCTTACGGAAAATACTGGTTCCGATAATGACACTTGCCAGTCCGATGACCATGGCTCCGGTTCCCATAGAGATTTCAAATACTCTCTCTTCCTGTGCAAATACACATCCTGCCAATGCGACCAGACCATTTGAAATTGCAAGTCCAAGGATTTTGATATTTCCCTTGTCTTTTGCGAGGGACACAACCAGTACGTCGTTATCACCAACAGCTCTTAACAGGAATCCAGACTTTGTGTTCAGATAAAGATCCAACAAAACTTTGCAAATCACTGCGAGCATCAGAATGATGATCAGTGTCGCATACGGTGCAAGTGCATTCGGAATGATCTTATCCATCAGATCATTTTTGAAAATAGTCTTCTGCGAGAATAATGGTACATTAGCTGTTCCTGCTATATACAGATTGATCGTCCACAGTGCTGTCATCATAATGATTCCGGAAAGAAGATCTCTGACTTTACACTTTACGTGGATCAGTCCGGTACAGATTCCCGCAACTGCTCCAGCCAGAAATGAAAGGATCAGTGTGATGTATGGATTCATTCCTCTTGTAAGAAGGGCAGCTGTGATTGCTGCCCCCAGAGGAAAACTTCCATCCACCGTAAGATCCGGAAAGTCTAATATTTTATATGTGATATAAATCCCCAATGCCAGGATTCCATAGATCAGACCCTGTTCTAATATCGATGTGATGAAACTCATGAAAAATGCCTCCCAATTTTTGTCTGTATCAGACTGTTTTCTTTTTGTACTTCTTTGACCGTGTCAGCTTATTGTCTACTCTGCTGTGATTTCGTCAAAGCTTTCTACTGCGTTATTTGCAAGATCGTCCGGTACTGTAATTCCAAGATTCTCTGCCACTTTGTTATTTACATAGAAGCCTGGTTCTGTAATCGTTTCAAAGTTCTGCTCAGAAGCTTTTGCTTCGCCTTTTAATACTTTTGCTGCCATCTTACCGGTCTGTTTTCCAAGTGCGATATAATCGATTCCTTCTGCTGCAAGGCATCCGATCTTCACCTGTTCGATTTCGCTTCCGAATACCGGGATTTTCTTTTCATTTGCCTTATCCAGAATTGTTGGAAGAGAAGCTACAACGGTGTTATCTGTCAGGTTGGTAATGCAGTCTACTTTGCTTAACAGATCATCTGCTGCCAGAGATACATCTGCAGTTGTTGTGATTCCTTTTTCTACCAGTTCGAAATCATATTTCTTAACCAGGCTCTTGTATTCTTCAATTGCTGATACAGAGTTTGCTTCACTTGTGGTGTACATGATACCGATCTTCTTCGCATCCGGAAGCATCTCACGGATCATCTTAAGCTGTTCTTCAATCGGAAGTTTGTCAGATGTTCCTGTTACTTCTCCTACCGGTTTTCCATCTTTGTCTGCCAGTTCTGCTGCCACAGGATCTGTAACTGCAGTATAGATAACCGGAATATCAGCTTTCATTGCTGCATTGTATGCACTCTGTGCACTTGGTGTTGCAATCGCACATACCAGATCTACTTTATCAGATACCAGACTGTCGGAAATCTGTTTTGCAGTTCCCATGTCTGCTGCTGCATTTTTATATTTTACGGTCAGGTTATCGCCTTCTTTGATTCCTTCTTCTTCCAGTCCTGCTAAGAATCCTTCCCGGCAATTATCAAGAGAACCGTGCTCTGCAAACTGTTCAATTCCAATGGTGTATGATTCTTTTTTATCACTGCTTTCAGAATCGGATGACTTTCCACATCCTGCTGCCATTGCTGTTACCATTGCTGCTGTTAATAATACTGTTACCATTTTCTTTTTCATAATCTTTTTCTCCTTTTTTGTATCAAATATTTTTTGTTGTCTACAGATTGCAATTGCCAGCTCTCTGTCATTGTTAGGAGAGAAAATCTTTCATCGATAACCGTCTGTCATACTTTTCCCGACATAAAGAAAACCGCCCCAAACCATAAGGTTTGAGACGGTAATAATATCTATTATTATCGCGGTACCACTCAAATTGACGAATCGTCCACTTTCTCATGTACTAACATACACTCCTGATTGATAACGGGTTCGGTTCCCGACAAGCCATACTCTCTTGAATTACTGATGATCATAAATTCCCGATTTCAGGCTGCCCTCAAAAGTCCATTCACTTATCAACTTCATACAGCAATCACACCACCTGCTGCTCTCTTGGATGTCATCGTATAAGCTACTCTTCTTTTTCAACGGTTTTGCTTTGTTATGGTTATACTTTACTGTATCAAAGTTGTTTTGTCAAGAAGTTTTTTTCATTTATTATTATTTCACTACCGGCACCGGTGTGTCATCCTTTGCGTCCAGATCATGAATATATTTCTTCGTATCTTTTGCCATCTGTCCCGACAATGCCAGCACTGCAATTAAGTTTGGAATTGCCATCAGAGCATTCAATGTATCTGCCATCAGCCATACGGTATCCAGTGTTACGATTGGTGCGATTGCTGCCACAACAATATAAAGGACACGATAGCCGGTAAGTATCCTCTTACCGCCCAGATATTCCACACACCGTTCTCCGTAATATGCCCATCCCAGTACCGTAGAATAAGCAAAACAGATAATCCCAAGCGTCAGAATAACCGGTCCCAGAACCGGGATCTGCCCGAATGCCAGTGACGTAAGCTGTCCTCCATTATCTACAGAATCTGCATTGATGTGCGGATTTTTCATAATCGTTGAGACCAGTACCAGTCCTGTCATCAGGCATACAACAACCGTATCCCAGAATGTTCCTGTAGATGATACAAGCGCCTGACGCACCGGATTTCTCGTCTGTGCCGCTGCGGCTGCGATCGGTGCCGAACCAAGACCTGATTCATTAGAGAACAATCCTCTTGCAACTCCGAACCGGATCGCCATACGGATTCCTGATCCGATCAGTCCACCCACCGCTGCTCCCGGTGTAAATGCAAGTTTACAGATCACCCGGATTGCGGGAATGATGTAGTCGTAATTCATACATAAGATGATCACACATCCGATTACATAAAATGCTGCCATGAAAGGCACCAGCTTTTCACAGACCCTGGCGATAGATTTAATTCCTCCAAAGATTACAATTGCCGTCAAGGCAGCGATCACGATTCCAACTACAACCGGCGGAATTCCAAAGTTCGTATGACATATTTCAGCAATGGAATTGACCTGCGTCGCGCATCCGATACCAAAAGAAGCAAATCCTGCAAAGAATGCGAATAATACACCGAGCCACTTCATATGTAATCCACGTTCCAGCGCATACATGGCACCGCCCTGCATACGTCCGTCTTCTGTTTTCACTCTGTATTTCACTGCAATATAAGACTCTGCATACTTGGTTGCGATTCCAAATACTCCGGTCAGCCAGCACCACAGAACCGCTCCCGGACCACCGAGTGCGATTGCAGTACCTACTCCCACGATGTTACCTGTACCGATTGTTGCCGCAAGTGCTGTTGTCAATGCACCAAACTGCGATACTTCTCCTTCCGCATCCGGATCTTTTTTTACTGACAGTCGGATTCCTTTTGTAATAGTAAAACGCTGGATGAATCCGGTCCTTGCCGTCATGTAGATATGTGTTCCGAGTAATAAAATAATCATCGGCCAGCCCCAGACAACTCCATTTACGGTTGTGACCACTGCATTCAATAACTTCATGCCCTCTTTCCTCCTCTTATTCCATATTACGCAAAAAGACTCCTTGGATATTCCATCCTCGGAGTCTTTTTTCGCAATATTATTTTTTTGTTATTATAACACCCTATACAAGGAACTGCAAGCCATAAGAGACAGAGAAATAGCCACTTTTCTCCATCCCCACCGGCTATTAGTTCTTATTCAAATAATCATTAACTAGTTGATTGTTGTAGTGTAGTATTATGTCTTTGTGCTCCCTATTATATAAACATAAATTGATCTCATATCGGATAAATAGTATACCATATTTTCAATGTTTTTTCCTAGTAGTTAATACGACACCGCCAGAACATTTTTATAGTTCTCAAACAATTTTTAATTATAAATGCACCCAATTGCCATCACCATCTATAAAATCCTCTCCCCATCGACGATATGCTCCTTTTCCTCATTAGACCATTTTTCCAGAACACTAATTATTAGATCATTTACATTTTGAATATGTCTGTTAATTCTAGGATTCTGCATCCAAAAGCGGAATATATAAAGTGTAAATGGAAAAAGCAACTTGTTTATTGTTTATTCTTTCTCCAGTAACAAAAAATAAAATCCATGAATATCCTTTGTCTAAATCTGTTTCATCAATAAGAACTGCTTCCACATAATCCGCATAATTATCTAAAGTTTTTATATTTGTAATACCAACGTCAAAACGATCATTAAAACTTTCTTTAAATACATTCTGCATTCTAATTACCAGTTCAGTTATATCTACCTCCACATTTTTAATATTTACATCTTTATTCCATTCCCTGACAACAAACGGATATTCTACTGTAGTATTTCGTAATGATAAAGATTCAAAGAATTCGTCAATCTTATGCACATCCCAATGAACGCTTCGATTATAATCCCAGTTCTTTTATAAGCTCTTCCTGTGAGCAAGATGGCTGATAATCCTCATCTCCTGATTTATATGCATTTATTGCCGAGATTTCTTCCTGATCAGGAGCAACTTTTTCTGCATTCGATAATGCAAATGTTCCACGTATTAAATCCCAAACTTTCTCTGCATCTTCTTCACTCATAATTGTAACTGCACCTAAAATTCTTTCTTTAACAGTAGACATATTAATCACACTCCTTTATATATTTGTCCACGATTTCCAATATCGATAATATCAATAATTACACCATTTACATCAAACAATACCCTGAAATTTCCAACACGAAGACGGTACCCTTCAACACCTTCTTTCCATTTAAAGCCTATCTTTTTAATGTATCTCTTCTGGCAAAAACTCAAAAAATTCTCTTTACTTAAACAATTTTGTATATTCAGTTTGCGTATCTGCGATATGATAAATGTATACAGTATTTTTTATCACTCTGTAAATTGATACATGCTTTCCACTTATGACCATTCTGTATCCTTGTTCATTCAGCCATTCATCAGGTGTTCTCGAACCGGAATCTGGAAAATCTTCCAACCTTTCTATTCCGTCCAGGATATGATCACTCACCTTAATGGCTGTTTTGGCATCAAAATTAATCACACACCAGTCTTCGATGGTCTTTAAATCTTCCCATGCTGACGGAAGAATCTCTACCTTATACTTCATTTACTCTTTCTCTCAATCTTCTTCTTGCTTCCGAAACACTAACAGTTGGCTGACCTTCAATCCGTTCTTGCTCTGCCTTAAGAACTCTTTCTCTTAATTTTAACATCTGCTCTCTCTGTTCGAAAGCTTCTATATTCATAACAACCAAATCACCATCACCATTCTTGGTTATATAAATCGGCTCCTTTGTTTCTTTTGCAAGATTGGATATTCCGGCATAATCATTTCTAAGTGCTGTTGACGCTTTTATAATCATCATATCACCTCCATTATTATGATATAATTTTACTATAATTATGATAGATTGTAAAGGTTATACCTTCACTAAGCATTGGATCATACTGCCAATGTATTGCCCGGAAATGTAATGACACCATTTTGCTTTTCCTTTTTATATCTGGAATCACTAAATCTACATATCATGCTTCATATCTGCCGTTTTTCAAGGAAATTTTCAAATTCTTTCCGCTTTTCAAGCCTTGTTTTTTGCATAACATATGCTCAAATGGTATTATTATTTAACTCTTAACGGTAGATACACATAAATTTGCATTTTCTATACCGCTTTCTAACTAATGAAACACTTTATCGGATTAATTATATTATGAATCAACAATAAAACAAGTCCGAATGTTCTTCCGCTTACTTAATTGACCATACATGTTTAAAGAGGAATGACACACTGCCATTCCTCTCTTATCTTATTGAAAACTACTATTAAATTTTGTCTCCACGAAATTTCCGATTGTCTCCACATTGTCTCCATTTGAATGTGAAAATACATCAAAAAACACGAATTTATGATACATTAGCATCAATTTCAATTTTGCTTAAAATCCCATGAAAGCGCCCTATTTCCAGGTAAAATCCGGTGTCCCCTCAAGGTCATACGGCGTAGCCTGATATACGTAATAATTTAACCAATTAGTATATAAATTATTAGCCGTCGCCCTCCATGTAAGCAGCGGTCCATTCGCCGGATTATTATCACGGTAATAGTTCTTCGGAAGTTCAATTGGAAGCCCCTTACTCTTATCACGCTTATACTCTCCATCCAGTGTTACACGGTCATATTCCGGATGCCCCATCACGAAGATCTGGCGGCCGTTCTGCGCCATAGCAAGAAACAGTCCCACTTCATCGGATTCCGCCAGAACTGTGATTCTCTTGTCTGCATGTACTTTATCCAGCGGGATCTCTGTATGACGGGAATGCGGTGCAAGGAATACATCATCAAATCCACGTACCAGTGGGATCTTACGGTTCAGCACTTTGTGCCAGAACAGACCGAACGCCTTCTTATCCAGCTGGACTTTATCGATTCCGTAATGATAATACATTCCTGCCTGTGCTCCCCAGCAAAGGTGCAATGTTGATACAACATTTGTCTTAGTCCAGTCCATAATGCGTGTCAGTTCTTCCCAGTAATCCACTTCTTCAAACGGCATCTGCTCTACCGGTGCTCCGGTAATGATAAATCCATCAAACTTTTTATCTTTGATATCGTCAAATTTCTGATAGAATTTGTTCAAATGGCTCATAGATGTATTCTTCGACTGGTGAGAAGCTACCGCAACAAACGTTACATCCACCTGAAGCGGTGTATTAGACAGTGAACGTAATATCTGCAGTTCTGTCTCTTCTTTTAATGGCATCAGGTTCAAAAGTCCAATCTTGATCGGACGGATATCCTGATGCATTGCACGGTGTTCATCCATCACAAATATATTTTCACTCTCTAAGATTTCCTTGACCGGAAGATCGTTCTGCACTCTGATCGGCATAATTTTATTCCCCTTTTTCTTTTTTATTTTCTTCTATCTTCTGTTCATCTTTTTCAGACGCATCGTCTTTTTTCTGAAAATATGTTCCATCATTATCTACATAGCCTTCTCCGTTATAGCAGGCTGACTCTGTCGGCAGTTTCTTTTTCTCCAACTGATTATCCAGAAAGAGCTTCACAATATAATAGACCACTGCAAACGTCGGCACTCCGAACAGCATACCAAGAATCCCGAACAATCCGCCCCCAAGAAGGATTGATACGATTACCCAAAATGCAGATAGTCCTGTAGAATTACCAAGTATCTTCGGTCCCAGGATATTTCCGTCAAACTGCTGTAACAGCAGAATAAAAATCAGGAAATAGACTCCCTTCACCGGGTCTGCAAGTGCAATCAGAACCGCACTCGGAATTGCTCCGATATATGGCCCGAAGAACGGGATTACATTCGTCACTCCCACGATCACGCTGACCAGCATTGCATACGGCATATTCAAAATTGACGTGCCGATAAAACATAAAATTCCAATAATAATCGAATCAATTATCTTTCCGATAATAAATCCACCGAATATCTCATTTGTCTTCACTGCAATATGGATCAGCAGGTTGGCACGTTCTGCCGGAAAGACCGCATATGTTGCTTTCTTACTCTGATTAATAAATGTCTCTTTTCCAAACAAAATATATACAGACACAATTACTCCGATCACTGCATGGAACAGTTCCATAACCAATGTATACAATCCAACCGTCAGATGCGTCATTAGCTCATTTACTTTATCCAGAAGATCCGTGCGGATCCAGTTCTGAAGACTGGTGGATGCCTCATTCATCGCATTCTTCAACACTGTCGTCATCGCCGAATCATCCAGCTGTATATTATTCACCTGCTTTACCAACTGATTGATCTGAGCCGGAAGTGTAAAGATCAGATTACGGATACTTGCAATCAATTCCGGAAGCAGCATATTGATCAATGTTGTAACAACAGTAATCAGTACGACCAGTGCAAGAATCACTCCCACACATCTTGATACAGTCTTTGCTTTTTCTTTTTTCTTCATATGTTTTTCAAGAATCGGTATCAGATATTCATCTACCGTTTTCACGATTGGATTCAAAAGATACGCAATCCCACATCCATATAATACCGGCTTTAAGATAGACAAAATCTTTGATACAGTCTCCGAGATTGCCGTTACACGCAGTATTGCAAAATAGATCAGAATACAGGCAACAATCACCAGGAAATACGTCATTCCACGGTTAAACTGCTGTCTTAATTTGGACGGTCCTTTTCTGCCAAACTTAGGACGGTCTTTATAATATGTATTTTCTTCTTTGTTCATGAAATCCTCTTCTTCCCTGCCTGTTCCAGCATATAAAGTTATTATACCCTTACCGTAAATTTACGTCAACCAACAAAAAGATCAGAACAGTTGTTTCTATAAAAACTTTTATAAAAACTCCTGTTCCGACCTTTCGCATCCGTCTTATCTATGCACATCCACACTTAAATGTCGCGCATTCCGTCTCTCCACAATGACAGGCATTGCCGCCTTCTACACTTATTTTTCCGGCATGACACTGACATTCTTTGTTATACATACAGTCTGTTGCCTTGCAATCCACATCACTTTTTGCTGTTGCCTCTTTCTCCGCCATATCCGTGTAGGCATTTGAATATGAGCTTCCACTCTTTCTCTCTTCAAAACTATCACAGCTTGTCTCAGCCGCTTTCTTTGCAGAAGTTCCTCCGACTACAATACTGTCAAGATTACAGTAATAATTCTGGTTGTGTGTACAAGTCTGTACGGTACATCTTAAATCTGGCATAATATATCCTCCTTTCAAACTTCAAGATATATTATGCCAGTTCCTTTTATTTCTTATTCACGGTTCACTTTCCATTTACTTCCATTTTTATCAACTGATTTCCATCTGCCGGCCAGTCTTACCATACCGTCCGCGAAGCAAACAAAAACCTCCGTCCGCTAATCTTCTACTTCAATCTTACGGATCGTCTTCCTGGCAATTTCATCCTTGACCGCATCGATGAATACTCTCAAATCTTTTGCGCCCTCATCTCCGAGGTATCTGCTTCTTACAGATACTTTCTGTTCTTCCTCTTCTTTTGCTCCTACGATCAACATGTATGGAACTCTTGCCAGACGTGCTTCACGGATCTTGTATCCCATCTTCTCAGAACGCTGATCGACAGAGCAGCGGATGTTGCTGGCTTTCAATTCTGCCTCTACCTTAGCTGCATAGTCATGGAACTTCTCAGAAATAGGAATGACTCTTACCTGTTCCGGGCATAACCATGTCGGGAACATTCCGGCATATTTTTCAATCAGCCATGCCAGTGTTCTTTCATAACATCCGATGGATGTACGGTGAATGATGTATGGGCGCTTCTTTTCACCGTTTTCATCGATATAATACATATCGAACTGTTCAGCAAGCAGTGCATCCCACTGGATCGTGATCATTGTATCTTCTTTTCCGTATACGTTCTTTGCATTGATATCTACTTTCGGTCCGTAGAATGCTGCCTCTCCGACATCTTCTACGAATGGAATATTCAATTCTTCCAGCATTGTACGGATGTGACCTTCAGTCTCATTCCATACTTCCGGCTCTCCAATGTATTTTGCTCTGTTCTCTGGATCCCATTTTGAAAGATGATATGTTACATCTTCTTCTACCCCAAGTACCTGTAAGCAGTACTGAGCCAGTGCGATACAGTCTTTGAATTCTTTTACCATCTGGTCCGGTCTTACGATCAGATGTCCTTCTGAAATTGTGAACTGACGGACACGTGTCAGACCATGCATCTCTCCGGAATCCTCGTTACGGAACAATGTAGATGTCTCGCCATATCTCAGCGGCAAATCACGGTAGCTGTGCTGTTCTGCTTTATATACGTAATACTGGAACGGGCATGTCATCGGACGAAGAGCAAATACTTCTTTGTCCTTTTCTTCATCTCCTAATACAAACATACCATCTTTGTAATGATCCCAGTGTCCGGAAATTTTATACAGATCATTCTTAGCCATCAATGGTGTCTTAGTACGGACATAACCACGTCTTGCTTCTTCATCTTCGATCCATCTTTGTAACTCCTGCATAATGATGACACCGTTTGGCATGATCAGTGGAAGTCCCTGTCCGATAACATCTACGGTTGTGAAGAGTTTCATCTCACGGCCAAGTTTGTTATGATCACGTTTCTTTGCTTCTTCCAACTGCGCCAGATGTTCTTTCAGTTCATCTTTTGTTGCATAAGCTGTTCCGTAGATACGTGTCAGCATTGCCTTGTTCTCATCACCTCTCCAGTAAGCTCCTGAAGATGATAATAATTTAAATGCTTTCACACCTTTTGTACTCATAAGGTGTGGTCCTGCACATAAGTCAACCCAGTCTCCCTGAGAGTAGAATGAAATCTCTGCATCTTCCGGCAGATCTTCGATCAGTTCTACTTTGTATGGCTCATTTTTCTCTTTGAAGAATGCGATTGCTTCTTCTCTTGATTTTGTAAATCTTTCAATCTTTGCGCCCTTTTTGATGATCTTCTTCATCTCTTTTTCAATTGCATCCAGATCATCTCTTGTAAATGACTGACATTCGAAATCATAATAGAATCCAGTATCAATAGAAGGTCCAATTGCTACCTTTGCATCCGGATACAGATTCTGAACAGCTTCTGCCATGATGTGTGATGCTGTGTGGCGCAGGGCAGCAAGTCCCTTCTCATCTCTTGCTGTAAGGATATTCAGCTCACAGTCTTTATCAAGAACAGTACGCAGGTCTACAACCTCTCCGTCTACTTCTCCGGCACATGCCGCACGGGCAAGTCCCTCACTGATATCATAAGCAACATCAATTACTGATTTTGCTTCTGCATACTCTTTTTTTGATCCATCTTTTAATGTAATAATCATCGTTCTTCCTCCTTTAATTGCTTCTGTCACTAGATCACATGTATCACAGGGAGAACAAATGCCCAGTCATAAAAAAGACTTTACCTGTCCCCACACATACATGCAAGGGACGGATAAAGTCTGATTACTTTTTTATCTTAACTTTGTTATCCGCGGTTCCACCCTTTTTGTTTATCTAAAACCACTTCATTCATGATTATAACGGAATCACCGGACCGGATTAGGGCCACTCAGAGGTAGTCTTCAAACGATTCCCGCTAAGATACTTCCAGCATATGCATCTCTCTCTGAAGCGTTCCACATTCTACTCGTCTCGTCATCGTGTTATCTTCTGACCCTCATTATAGCATCCTAATCTGCTTTGTCAACTGATAATTCAAATTATCTTCCACAGCATTTTTTATATTTTTTACCTGATCCGCACGGACATGAATCATTTCTTCCGATTTTCTTTGGTTTGCGGATGGTTGTCGATTCTTTCTGTTCTTTGTAGAATTTCTTCAGTTCATCTTCTGAGAAAATTTCTTTCCACTGTGGAAGTTCATACAGCCATTCTGCCTTTGCCGCAACCATATTCTTATAAAGTCTTTCCTTATCAAACGCAAGACTTACAACTGTATCTTCTTCTAATGCATCAAGATCCAGCTCAATCATAAGACTTTCATTGATTCCATCCAGGAAACCGATCATTGTCAGAACTTCCTGCCCATATTTTTCAGCCAGTTCTTTCACTGTTCCTTTAACAACTTCATCCGGATTAGAAAGAAGTTCTTCGTAAATTTCTTTTTCAATCTGGAAATATCTTCCCCAGAATGTTTCCAGCTGATTTCTGTCTGCAGTCTCATTATAAGCGATACTCTGCCACTGCTGATATAATGTACTCATATTTTTATACTCCTTTGTACGATATTCATTTGCAATTTTTCACTGCTCTCTATATAATATACTAAAGTCTTGATTCATTGTAAAGGATGATTATTATGAAAAATGCAAAACGTATCCTGGCACTCATTGCTGCGGTTTTATTATTCGGTATGTATCTCAGTACATTAATATTTGCCTTGATCGGAAGTCCTCATTCCATCGATCTTCTCTGGGCATCTGTCGCATGTACGATCGTGCTGCCGGTATTGCTCTATGGTTACATGCTGGTGTTCAGACTCACACGGCATGACACTCCATCCGATGACCCGGCCGACAGCCTTCACGGACATATCCCGGACAACGCATCTGAGCCTTCTTCGTCTCACGACCATGCAAGTGATGATACCATGTAGAACTCAAAGGGCATCAGACTTTCTTCGTGATCGTCTGAGCCTTTTTTCTTATGTTTTCTTTCATCTTCTCTGATTTTCTTTCTTTTTGCAAGGTATTCTTCCATTGAAATAACTTCTGCTTCCTCTTTTGTCCAGTCTCTTGTATTCATAGTGCATACCTCCATCTTGATTATTTTCCCCCCTCTTGCGCCTCTGGTATCTGATTACACCGACGTTATTATTATATTTACGATGGTTTCATTATATGCATGGAATGTGTCGTCATTGTGGAAAATTTCTGAATAAACCATAAGATTTTTCTTAAAGAAAACATAATTTATGCCGCAAAAAACAGGGATAAAACGCTTCTGTGTTCTATCCCTGTCTTTATCCTTCTTATCTGTATTTTCTTAAATACTCTGTTCTATTTTGAAAGTCCAGACTCTCTGTAGATGATATCATGTCTTTCCGGACCATTGGATACCATTGTGATCGGGTATCCGATCTGTTCTTCTACAAACTCAATATAATTTCTGCAGTTTTCCGGAAGGTCTTCGTATTTCTTAATTCCACGGATATCGCATTTCCATCCCGGAAGTGTCTTAAGAACCGGTTTTGCCTTCTCTAACAGATGTGTAGTAGGGAAGTCTGTTGTTACTTCTCCGTTGATATCATATCCTACACATACCGGAATCTCATCCAGATATCCGAGTACATCTAATACTGTAAATGCAACGTCTGTTGTTCCCTGCATTCTGCATCCGTACTTGGAAGCCACGCAGTCAAACCATCCCATTCTTCTCGGACGTCCGGTTGTTGCTCCGAATTCTCCGCCATCACCACCGCGGCGTCTTAATTCGTCTGCTTCGTCACCGAAGATCTCGCTTACGAATGCCCCGGCTCCTACTGCGCTTGAATATGCTTTACATACTGTTACGATCTTCTTGATCTCATATGGAGGGATTCCTGCTCCGATTGCTCCATATCCTGCCAGTGTAGAAGATGAAGTAACCATTGGATAGATTCCGTGATCCGGATCCTTCAGTGATCCAAGCTGTCCCTCTAACAATACTTCTTTTCCTTCTTTGATCGCATTGTTCAGGAAAAGAGAAGTATCACATACGAATGGCTCAACCATCTTCTTATATTCTTGAAGTTCATTATATAAATCATCAGGATTGATCAATGGCTTATGATAAAGGTGCTCCAGTAATACATTCTTCTGCTCTGCTACACGAACAACTTTTTCTTTTAACAGTTCATCATCAAACAGCTCACTGACCTGGAATCCGATCTTTGCATATTTGTCTGAGTAGAATGGTGCGATACCTGATTTTGTAGAACCGAAAGATTTTCCTCCCAGTCTTTCCTCTTCGTATGCATCAAAATTCTTATGATAAGACATTACCATCTGGGCTCTGTCAGATACCAGAATCTTCGGCATCGGAACTCCCTGATCGATGATAGACTGTACTTCCTTAAATAATACCGGCACATCCAGTGCTACACCATTTCCGATAATACTTGTCGTATGATCGTAAAATACTCCTGATGGAAGTGTGTGTAATGCAAACTTTCCATAATCATTGATAATTGTATGACCTGCATTCGCGCCTCCCTGGAATCTTACGATGATATCAGCCTGTTCAGCCAGCATATCTGTAATCTTACCTTTTCCTTCGTCGCCCCAGTTGGCACCGACTACTGCTTTAACCATATCCATTCCTCCTGCGTTATTAACATGACTTATCAGTCTACTTTAGCGAGTCTAATCAAACCGCCCTAAGCATTATACTATACATTTTATCTTGGTTCAATAATATTTTTACAGAAAATCCTGGGGATTTCCGGTATTTCTTTACATCAATGGTGCGACCAGTCTCAGCACCTGTCCGGCCACCTTCATTGGAATTCCTCTGTTTCTCACCTCAGTCACTGTGACTTTGTGACATTTTGCAAGCGTATTTTGAAAATCCTTTTCCACTTTCTGCACTTCCGGATTGTCGTAAATAAATACACCATTTTCGAAATGCAGATACAAACTTCTGAAATCCAGATTGATACTTCCCACGGTTGCCGTATCATCATCAGATACAAACACTTTTGCATGTACAAATCCCGGTGTATACTCATAAATCTGCACACCACCTTCGATCAGCTCTTTATAATAAGTCTTCGCCACGGCAAATGCATACCATTTATCCGGAATATGCGGCATAATAATGATCACTTCGATACCACTTTTCGCTGCACGTGTCAGTGTTGTCATCATCTCATTATCCAGAATCAGATACGGTGTCATGATATGGACATATTTTTTTGCATGATTCAAAATATGGAAATATACTTCTTCTCCTACATTTTCATGATCAAATGGACTATCTGCATACGGAATCACATATCCCAGCTTTTCATTCAGTGTTACTGCCTTTCTTGTCAGATATTTTCCATAAGGCTCCACACCTTTCATATCCACATCCCACATCTGCAGGAAGATCATTGTCAGACTCTGAACCGCATCACCTCTCAGCAGAATTGCAGTATCCTTCCAGTGTCCGAAACGCTCCTTTTCATTGATATATTCATCAGCCAGATTCACACCTCCGACATATCCCACCTGACCATCAATTACACAGATCTTTCTGTGGTCACGGTTATTCTGTACCGTTGAGACGAATGGCCGGATCTTATTCGACATCTTACATTTGATACCGAATTTCTGAAGTTTCTTCGGATAGCTGTACGGAAGCAGGTCAAATGCACACATTCCGTCATACATAAACCGTACTTCTACGCCTTCCTGTGCTTTCCGTTTCAGAATCTCCAGGATCGTATCCCACATGATCCCTTCCTCTACGATAAAATACTCCATAAAAATGAATTTCTCTGCCTTTTCTAACTCCTTTACCATGGATGCAAATTTATCCTCTCCAACCGGAAAATACTCCGCTTCCGTATTACGGTAAGTCGGAAATCCGAGCTGATGGGACAAATAATATGACAACTGCGCATTTGCCGATTTGCTTGCCCATAATGCTTCCGCGATCTTCTGATCCTGATCCATATAAGGTTCTGTTTCCATACGCAGTGCCGCAAGCCGGTTCTGTACAAACCGTGTCTCCAGTTGAAGATGTACATAGATATAGAAGATCGTACCGATCACCGGAAGTGCCATTACACATAAGCTCCATGTCAGTTTAAATGCCGGATTACCTTCGGTATTGATGATATACACAAGAACTATAATTTCCATTACCGACATCGCACTGTATATGAACGTTGCGTATTCTTTCAGATAATACGGAATCCCCAGAAAAATCAGCAGTTGTGCCAGAATCAGTATTACAAAGATACCGGCACGGCTGAATACCATTTTAAAGAATTTTTTCTTCGCCACGGTCTTTGTACTTTGTTCTTTCATACTTTTTCTCTCCTTTATCCTGAACCGTACATCTCTTCTTTCCATGTCTTTCCGACACATTTTTTCATATTTCTGCACCGCCAGGATATGTTATACAGTGTACCATATTTTCATTTTCTTCTCAACTTGCAGATAATTTATTTTAATTTAATGGAAAAACACATATAATATGTGCTATGATAAGGAAAAGAACGGAAAGGAGTCATATAAGCATGGCAAAATGGAGTAAAAAATTATTAGGTCTGGCTGCTGTCGGCAGTGCCGCTGCAGGTCTTGTTTATTATTTTAAAAAATCAAAGAAAGATGAAGCAGAAGACTTCAACGATGATTTCGAAGATGAAGATTTCGATCTTGATAATGATCTTCAGCCTGTTGACCGTGGATACGTTGATCTGAATGCCGGAAAAGCTTCTTCCGAAGACGATGATGCGGAAGATGACGAAGATTAATTTTCATTTCTGAATCTCTTCGGAGCATAAGCCAGTAAAAAAGAGCAGTATACAGTGTAAACAATATCATTCGTTTATACTGTATACTGCTCCTTTTCTTCTCATCCCTGTCTCTGAAAAAGACTGTTATATTATTATGAACATCTCCAACACCTGTTCAAAATACCTACTGCTTCTTTGATATCTTCTTCATTCATATTCGCATATCCCAGAAGAATCGTCGTATGTGCCCCAGTGTCTTTCCTGATTCTGTAATCCGAAAGACCATATACACGAATGTCTTCTTTTTGGGCTTTTTCGATTAGTTTTTTTTCGTTCCATCCATTTTCAAATGTCAGCAAAATATGCACGCCCGCATGTTCTCCCGATATTGTACAGATATCCTCCAGCGGTTTCAGTGCATCGATCAGAATATCGTGTCTGTTTTTATATAAGGCTCTTGTCTTGTTCAAATGACGTTCATAATAGCCTCCTTCAATAAAATGCTGTACGATCGTCTGATCCACCTTCGAAACCGTAGAATTAATAAAACTTCCTTTTTCCCGGTATACCTCCAGAAGCGCTTTCGGCAGTACCATATAGCTCAGACGGATCGCCGGTGCGATTGATTTTGAAAAGGTACCCAGATAGATAACTTTATCTTCCGCATCATATCCCTGTAATGCCGGTATCGGCTTTCCTTTATAACGGAATTCGCTGTCGTAGTCATCTTCAATGATATATCTCCCTTCCTGTCCGTATGCCCATTTCAGAAGTTCTATCCTTCTTTTGATCGGCATAACAATTCCTGTCGGATACTGATGCGACGGTGTGACATACGCAATATCCGCCTCCGAGCTTTCCAGTTCCGATATTTTCATTCCATTGTGATCCATCGCAACCGGTACAGTCTCATATCCCAGTGTCCGGATCACCCTGTATGCCTGCTTATATGTAGGATCTTCAAATGCAATAGTATGTTCTTTTCCAAGGATCATGCCAAGCAGCATCAGAATATAATCACTTCCTGCTCCAATTACGATCTGCTCCGGCGAACAATTCACACCTCGTGCCTGATACAGGTAATTACAGATAGCATTACGGAATCCATACTCTCCCTGTGGATTTCCCGAACGGAACAACTCCGTCCGGTCATCCAGAAGAATGTCTTTCGAAAGTTTTCTCCACACATTATATGGGAAACTGTTTAAATCCACCCCGTTCGGTGTAAAATCATAACGGTATTCTCTTTTCTTTTCTATTTTTCGTTCAGGTTTTTTATCCCCTTTTTTCAATTGATACAATTCATCAATCTGAGCCACGAAAAAACCGCGGTATGGAGCTGATTCGATATATCCTTCTGATAATAACTGTTCATATGCCAGTTCAACCGTACTGCGGCTGACTTCCAGGTGCTTGGATAAAGCCCTGGTAGACGGGAGTTTTTCCCCGTAAGGAATCCTCCCGTTCTGGATATCAGACTTGATATAATCATAAATCTGCTCATACAGCGGCTTCTTCGAACGACTGTTAAGATTTATCGTTAATTCATTCATTTTTTATTTTTCCATATCACTTATCGTATGATTTATTTCGTACTGACCGCTTCATGCAGTTTATTTCTTCGGCAGTTTGAAAGAACTCTTCAGAGATACGATACGGTTAAACACCAGATTCTCCGGAGTTGAATCTTTCGAATCAATGCAGAAATATCCGTTTCTTACAAACTGGAAGCTGTCACACGGACCTGCTTCATTAAAGCTGTCTTCCACATAGCATTCTTTTAAAATCTGCAGGGAATTCGGATTCAGGTTCAATGAACCGTCTTCTTTATTATATACCCCCTTTTCTTCATCGATCAGGTTCTCATATAATCTGACTTCTGCTTTTTTGGCCTGTGGAGCACTTACCCAGTGGATCGTTCCTTTAACCTTACGTCCGGTAAATCCGGTTCCACATTTTGTCTCCGGGTCATAAGTACAATGAACCACTGTTATATTTCCTTCTGCATCTGTCTCATAACTTACACATTTTACAAAGTATGCATGCATCAGGCGTACTTCATTACCAGGGAAGAGACGGAAATACTTCTTCGGTGGATCGATCATAAAGTCATTACGCTCAATGTAAAGTTCACGTCCGAACGGCACTTTTCTCATACCAAGTTCCGGATTCTCCAGGTTGTTCTCTACGTCCAGATATTCCACTTCTCCTTCCGGATAGTTATCAATCACCAGTTTGACCGGATCAAGGACTGCCATCATACGAGGTTTCTTCATCTTCAGATCTTCACGGATACAATACTCAAGCATTGCATAATCTACGGAACTCTGACTCTTTGATACTCCGCACATCTCAACGAACATCTTGATAGATTCCGGTGTGAATCCTCTTCTTCTGAGGGCTGCGATCGATACAAGTCTCGGATCATCCCATCCGTCTACAATACC
>CAKRAT010000033.1 GCA_934295165.1 uncultured Dorea sp.
GTTGCACCGTGGACTTCGGTTGTAGCTGCAGAAGTTGCACCGGATCTTAAGACATGTAAGGCATATATCAGTGTACTTGGAGATGCTTATGAACAGGAGCAGACGATCAAGGGTCTGCAGAGTGCAGAAGGATATATCCGTCGTGAGCTGGCAAGAACATTGAACCTCCGTAATACACCGGAGATCAGGTTCGTGCTGGATCAGTCTATCGAATATGGTGTCAATATGTCAAAGAAGATTGATGAAGTAACCAGGGACCTGAAAATGGAAGGTGTTGAGGAAGATGCTGAATAAAGTATTGGAAAATGTGTCGGCGATCGCGATCGGCGGACATATACGTCCGGATGGAGACTGTGTGGGTTCCTGTGTGGGACTCGGACAGTATATCCGGGAGAATTACAGTGATAAGGCGGTAGATATCTATTTGAAAGACATTCCGGAATCGTTTCATTTTTTAAAGGGAACAGAGACGATCCTGGAGACTGTAGAAGACGAAGAAAAAGAATATGATCTTTTCATCGCCTTAGACTGCGGAGATACGGACAGACTGGATTATTCCAGAACACTGCTTACAAAAGCAAAACATACATTTTGTGTAGACCATCATATCAGTAATATCGGATTCGCAGAAGTGAATTATATTGTTCCGGAAGCAAGTTCTACATCGGAACTGGTATACGGACTTCTGGATGAAGGGAAGATTTCGAAAAATGTTGCGGAAGCACTCTATTTGGGAATCGTACATGATACCGGAGTATTCCAGTATTCCTGCGCCAGACCGGAGACATTCCGTGTGGCTGCGAATCTTCTGGAGAAAGGTATTGACGGTCCAAAAATCATAGAAGAAACGTTCTATGCGAAATCTTATGCACAGAATCTTGTGATGGGACGCGCGCTGATGGAAAGCATCCTGTTCCTGAATGGAATCGGTATTGCGTCCTATATCCGAAAAGATGTGATGGAGTTTTATGGTGTAGGACCGAAAGATCTGGAAGGAATTGTAAGCCAGCTCCGTGTGACGGAGGGGATAGAAGTTGCTGTATTCATGTATGAGTTAAAACAGAATGAATTCAAAGTAAGCCTCCGTTCTAAAGAAAAGATTGATGTCAGCAGAATCGCACAGTATTTTGGCGGCGGCGGTCATAAGAAGGCATCTGGATTTACAATGGCAGGAACGCCATTTGATGTATTGAATAATCTGTCCAAACAAATCGAAGCGCAGATGGAAAAACTGGAAAAAACACAGGAGCAGTAAACTATGATACACGGAATTATCAATGTGTATAAAGAAAAGGGATTTACGTCCCATGATGTGGTGGCGAAACTCCGCGGAATCGCCGGACAGAAGAAGATCGGACATACAGGGACACTTGATCCGGATGCGACAGGTGTCCTTCCGGTGTGTCTTGGCAAAGCAACCAAGCTTTGTGATCTTCTGACAGACAAGGACAAGACATATGAGGCAGTTCTGCTTCTTGGAAAAACAACCGATACACAGGATATCACAGGTGAAGTGCTGGAAGAAAAGCCAACAGAGACACTGGTCGAAGATAAAGTCAGAGAAGTTATTGAAGGATTTATCGGAGATTATGAACAGATCCCTCCGATGTATTCGGCACTTAAGGTGAATGGAAAGAAATTATATGAACTTGCCAGAGAAGGAAAGGTTATAGAGAGAAAGGCACGTCCGGTCAAGATTCTGGATATTAAGATTCTCGAGATGGATCTTCCAAGAGTCCGTATGGAAGTATCGTGTTCCAAAGGAACCTATATCCGTACTCTCTGCCATGATATTGGTGAGAAGCTTGGATGCGGAGGCTGTATGGAGTCGCTGATCCGTACAAGAGTGTCGGCGTTCCGGGTTGAAGATGCGAGAACGCTGGATGAAATTGAAGCATTAAAACAAGAAGGGAAGCTTGCAGGGCTATTAGTACCGATTGATGAGATGTTCCCATCTTATCCGAAGATTACAGTAAAAGATGACTGGAAAGCATTTGCGAAGAACGGCAATCCGTTAGATGTTAAGATGTTAAAAGAGGCATGTGGACAAGTCGGAGAAAGTCAGGTCCGCCTGTATGATGAAGCAGGTAAATTCATCGCTATTTACCAGTGGAAAGAAAATGAGAAAAGATACCACATCGTCAAGATGTTTTTTAACGAGTAAACGAGGAAGAAAAGACTATGCAGTATATCAGAGAGCTTGCGGAATATAACGGAAGCGGCAGGGCAGCAGTGACTTTTGGAAAGTTCGATGGGTTACACAGAGGCCATCAGATGCTTGTGACAAAGGTCCGTGAATTAGGAAAACAGGAGAATATAAACAGCATCGTATGTTCGTTTGACATGAGACCGTTATGGAAGGAAAAGGGTATCACCCCGGAACTTCTGATGGTCGGAGAGGAACGGCAGGAAAGGGTAAAAGACGAAGTCGATTATCTGATTGAATGCCCGTTTACCGAATCTTTCCGTCAGAAAAGTGCGGAAGATTTTATACAGGAGATCATCCATGATCTGTTTCATGCGAAATATGTTGTGGTAGGGACAGATTTTACATTCGGATGTGAGAAACGCGGGGATGTGCATATGCTGGCGGAATATGCAGATCAGTATGACTATCAGCTGATTGTCATAGAAAAAGAACGTTATCATGATCGGATTATCAGCAGTACTTATGTAAAAGAAGTAGTAAAAGACGGAGATGTGGGACTGGCAGAAAAACTGCTGGGTTATCCGTTTGAAGTAGAAGGAACGGTTGAACATGGCAGACAGCTTGGCCGTACACTTGGATTTCCGACATTGAATGTTGCATGGCCGGAAGGAAAGATCGTGCCGGCGCATGGAGTCTATTTCTGTAAGATCGATATCGAAGGAAAGGCTTATCCGGGAATTGCGAATGTAGGGATTAAACCGACCGTGACAGAAGAAAAGAAACTGTTGATAGAGGCATTTCTTTTTGGATATTCCGGGAATGCATATGGAGAGAAAGTCCGGATCAATCTGAAAAAATTCCGGAGACCTGAACAGAAATTTGACGGGATCGATGCCCTGAAAAGACAGATTGATAAGGATATTGCAAAAGGAATGGAATATTTCGGAATTGTATAAATTTCTCTTTACAGGGGGAAATTCATATGATATACTAAGCAATGTTGAAGCCGGTGTTCGGTAACTGGAAACTCCAACCGTTACTTAATATCAGGCGTTTTAATTAAGAGTATACAGGAGGAAACAAACATGATTTCTAAAGAGCAGAAAGAGCAGATTGTAGCACAGTATGGAAGAACAGCAGGAGATACAGGATCACCGGAAGTACAGATTGCTATCCTGACAGCAAGAATCAATGATCTTACAGATCACTTCAAAGCTAATCCAAAGGATCACCACTCAAGAAGAGGACTTCTTAAGATGGTAGGACAGAGAAGAGGACTTCTTGCATACCTGAAGAAGACAGACATCGAAAGATATCGTGCACTGATTGAGAAACTTGGATTAAGAAAATAATTCATACTTTTTATGGGGACATTCGGAAGAATGTCCCTTTTTCGTTACATTATACCGGTGAGTAGTTATCATTTGTAGTTTTTTTGCTGGCAGTTCTTTTAGGATGCTTTTCCAAGTGGTAGTTTCTGCAGTAGTAAGCGTTTTGGGTATAGCTTTTTGTGAAAGTGTATGTTATAATAATTAAGATTGTGGATTTGGAAAGCTTCACCGAGACCACTGAAAAGTATATTTGATGCAGAAATACTGTTGTATATGGCATTTTTGCATAGTGGAAAATGTGTTTTTCAGTAGTTTCGGGGTAATCTTAAACCACAAAAGAAAAATAAAGGAGAAAACATTTATGTATAAAACATTTGAAATGGAACTCGCCGGAAGAACTTTAAGCGTTGATGTAGGCAGAGTTGCAAAACAGGCAAATGGTGCTGTATTAATGCATTATGGTGATACAACTGTACTGTGTACAGCAACAGCTTCCGAGAAGCCAAGAGACGGAATTGATTTCTTCCCACTGAGCGTTGAATACAACGAAAGAATGTATGCAGTAGGAAAGATCCCTGGAGGATTCAATAAAAGAGAGGGAAAAGCATCTGAAAATGCAATCCTTACATGCCGTGTAATCGACCGCCCGATGAGACCGCTGTTCCCAAAGGACTACCGTAACGATGTAACACTGGAGAACCTTGTATTATCTGTCGATCAGGACTGTTCACCGGAGCTTACAGCTATGCTTGGTGCGGCAATCGCAACAACAATTTCCGATATCCCGTTTGACGGCCCGATCTCTACTACACAGGTAGGTCTGGTTGACGGAGAATTCGTATTCAACCCTACAGCAGCTCAGAAGGCAGTATCTGACATGGCTTTAACGGTTGCTTCTACAAGAGAGAAAGTCATTATGATCGAAGCCGGAGCAAACGAAGTTCCAGAGCAGCAGATGATCGATGCAATCTTTGCAGCACATGAATTAAACCAGAAAGTAATCGCATTCATTGACACAATCGTGGCAGAATGCGGAAAACCAAAACACGAATATGAAAGCTGTGCAGTTCCGGAAGAACTCTTTGCAGCAATCAAAGAGATTGTTACTCCGGAAGAGATGGAAGTAGCAGTATTCTCCGATGATAAACAGACAAGAGAAGAGAATATCCGTGCCGTAACAGAGAAGTTAGAAGAAGCATTTGCTGAAAATGAAGAGTGGCTTGCAGTTCTTCCGGAGGCTGTATACCAGTACCAGAAGAAGACCGTACGTAAGATGATCTTAAAAGACCACAAACGTCCGGACGGAAGAGAGATCGACCAGATCAGACCACTTGCGGCAGAAGTTAACCTGATTCCTAGAGTACATGGTTCAGCAATGTTCACTCGTGGACAGACACAGATCTGCAACATCTGTACATTGGCACCACTTTCTGAAGCTCAGAAACTGGATGGTCTGGATGAAGCAGAGACAGCCAAGAGATATATGCATCACTACAACTTCCCGTCATACTCTGTAGGTGAGACAAAGCCATCCAGAGGACCGGGACGCCGCGAGATCGGACATGGAGCACTGGCAGAGCGTGCGTTGCTTCCGGTACTTCCAAGTGAAGCAGAATTCCCTTATGCGATCCGTACTGTATCTGAGACATTTGAATCAAATGGTTCTACTTCTCAGGCAAGTGTATGTGCATCCTCTATGTCACTGATGTCAGCAGGTGTACCAATCAAGGCTGCAGTAGCCGGTATCTCATGTGGACTTGTTACCGGTGATACAGATGATGATTATCTGGTACTTACAGATATTCAGGGACTCGAAGATTTCTTCGGAGACATGGACTTCAAGGTAGCCGGTACTCATAAAGGTATCACAGCAATCCAGATGGATATCAAGATCCACGGACTGACAAGACCGATCATTGAAGAAGCTATCGCTAAGACAAGAAAAGCAAGACTTTACATCATTGATGAAGTTATGAATAAAGCAATCGATGCTCCAAGAGCAGAGGTTGGAGAATTCGCTCCGAAGATCATCCAGATGCAGATCGATCCACAGAAGATCGGTGATGTTGTCGGACAGCGTGGAAAGACAATCAATGCGATTATCGAGCAGACAGGTGTGAAGATCGACATTACAGATGATGGTGCTGTATCTATCTGCGGAACAGATGCCAAAGGTATGGAAGAAGCACAGAAGATGATTCACATCATCGTCACGGATTTTGAAGCCGGACAGGTTCTGGAAGGAAAAGTTGTCAGCATCAAAGACTTTGGTGCATTCCTTGAGTTTGCACCAGGAAAAGAAGGAATGGTACACATTTCTAAGCTTTCCAAAGAAAGAGTAAACCGTGTAGAAGACGTTCTCACACTTGGCGATGTTGTTAAGGTTGTATGCCTTGGTAAGGACAAGATGGGAAGAATTTCATTCTCTATGAAGGATGTAGCGGAATAGAATTGAAAAGATTTATATTAAGATAGAGAGATATCAAGAGAAAGTCTCAGGATTCCGAAAGAGGAAGTCTGAGACTTTTTTGAACTTTTTTATAAATGGTTTGAAGAATCCGGGCTATAGAATATTTATAAAAAGATGATATGAAATAAAATCCCAAATTTCATATCATCTTTTTGCATCCCAAGAAAAATACCAGTCATAATCTTTATTCATCCACATATACATGGGTGTAAAGAGGTGATGAACATGAAAGAAGATACAATCTTAAAAGTCCTGCCATGGGATGTCAGAAGCATTATACAAAAGGAAAAGTTAAAGTTCGAATATTTACAGGAGATCCGTCTCCGGGAAGGAAAACCACTAATCTTCCTATATCATGACACAGAAGTTATCCCTGGAGCGAAAGCCAGACGGCCATACCTGGTGACAAAAGATAATATCCGCGAAATGCTGGAATACATCAGTAATTATTCCCTTTACGCATGTGAGCAGGAGATGCGGCAGGGCTTTATCACGATCGAAGGAGGACACAGAGTGGGATTATCGGGACAGGCTATTATGGAAAATGGAAAGGTAAAGAATCTGAAATATATTTCTTCGGTGAATATCCGTGTGGCACATGAAATGATCGGATGCGCCGATGCGGTATTTCCTTATATTGTATGCAATCGGACGTTGTGTCATACATTAATTGTATCGCCACCAGGGTGTGGAAAGACCACGATGTTAAGAGATCTGATCCGCCAGATATCGGAAGGGAATTCATGGCTTCCGGGGCTTGCGGTAGGTGTAGTGGATGAACGTTCGGAGATCGGCGGCTGCTATATGGGCGTAGCACAGAATCATCTGGGGATCCGGACAGATATTCTGGACGGTTGTCCGAAGGCTGAGGGGATGATCATGCTGATCCGCTCGATGGGACCGCAGGTGATCGCAGTGGACGAGATCGGGACACCGGAAGATGTACATGCCATCGAATATGCCATGCATTGTGGCTGCAAGATGCTGGCAACGGTACATGCTGAGTCTATGGAAGAACTGAGAAAGAAACCGTTATTCAACCGAATGATTGGAGAGGGGAGGTTTGAACGGTACATTTTACTTGGAAATGATGCACACGTAGGACAGATCGAAGGGATTTTTGATAACAGGGGCAGTCTTCTGTATAAAGAAGCGATGGAAATGGCGGAATGATAAAGGCAATCGGAGCTATCATGGTCATCCTTGCGGGCAGCGGTTGGGGAATACTGCAGGCGGCAAAAATTGAAGAATGTTACCGGCAGATGCGTTACCTGCGGAAACTGATCTTCCGGATCAGAAGTGAAATCCGTTATTCCAGACGGGTGCTTCCGGAAGCATTCCTGAGTGTAGGGAGTGAAGCGCAGGAACCGTATAAAATGTGGCTGCTATCTTTGTATGAGCGGCTGGCAAACAGACAGGGTACAAGTCTGGCGGGAATATGGGAAGAAGAGACGAGAACACATCTGCTGGAAACCGGAATCCCACAGGATATGCTGGAGAGCCTGATCCGTCTGGGTGGGGAACTGGGGACGATTGATATTGAGATGCAGGTAAGGACACTGGATCTGTATCTGGAACAAATGGAACAGAAAATGGAGGAGATGAGAACGGAACAGAAGGAAAGAATCCGTCTGTACCAGTGTATCGGAGTGACCGGAGGCGTATTTCTGGCAATTATCCTCCTGTAAAAATAGGAGGCAGTATATGAGCGTGAATCTGATATTTAAAATTGCGGCGGTAGGGATTCTTGTATCCATACTTTGCCAGGTGTTAAAACACAGCGGAAGGGAAGAACAGGCATTCCTGACCAGTCTGGCGGGACTTTTACTGGTATTATTCTGGATTGTGCCGTATATCTATGATCTGTTTGAATCCATACAGGATCTGTTTTCGCTATAAAATGTGAGGAGCTATGTTGGGATGAATATGCTACATGAGGATGGGAGGCAGAACATATGAGTATGTTGCAGATTGGAGTGCTGGGAGTGGCAGGAGTTCTGATGGCACTTCAGTTCAAAAGCGGCAAATCGGAATATGGCATCTATATCAGTGTTATTCTGGGTATGCTGATCTTTGCATCTCTGCTTGGAAAGATCAGTCTGATCAAAGATGTACTGAATGAGGTCAGTGATGTAGCAGGGATTAACAGTGAGTATTTCAAAACATTGTGGAAGATTCTGGGAATCACATATGCGGCTGAATTTTCGTCGGCAATCTGTAAAGATGCGGGATATCAGACGATTGCATTACAGATTGAAGTCTTTGCCAAGATTACGATTCTGGTCTTAAGTCTTCCGGTTTTAAGTGCACTTTTGCAGACGATACGGGGATTTCTGGTATGAGATATGATGCATGGAGTAAGAAATCGAATGGGAAACATAATGACAGTTGTAATCTGAAATTTGAAAAGGGATGTGAGAAACTGGCGGGTATTCTAACTTGTTGTGTTTTGTTTTTTTTAATATTACTTTTGTTAAAGGACAATGTATGGATTACATATTGTTATGCAGATGAATTATCTGAGGACGGTTTAAATAGCAGTATTTTAAATAATAATGGTTTGAATCACAAAAATGATACAAAAGAAGATAATACAAAAGAAAATACTACAGAAGATGCAGAGTGGGAACAACAGAAAATAAAAGAAATCATCCTCTCAGAAATTGAATACGGAGAAATTGATGATTCCTTACGCTCGCTATTTCCTGAAAAACGGATCGCATTTCAAGATTTAATATCAGAAATCTTAACCGGAGATCTGAAGGCTTCTGCCAGACTCCTTGCTGAATTCTCCAGAGAACAGATGCTTTATCTGCTTCAGACAGGCAGGAAAAATCTGATACACATTTTGCTGATCGCAATGATCGTTGCATTTATGAATCAATTTGCAGGCACACTTCAGAACCGGCAGGTAGCCAGTGTCGGCTTCTATATGATTTACATGCTGCTGACAGCTCTGACGGTTGCGGCATTCGATGTGGTCATTCAGTGGGTGGAATCCGGGATACGCAATATCACAGCTTTTATGGGAGTATTCTATCCAGTCTATTTTCTGGCGGTTGCAGTGGCGAAGGGAAGCGTGACCGGGGTGGCGTTTTACAATCTTGTCCTGTTCCTGATCTACGTGGTTGAGATCATAATCGGAAATATCCTGCTGCCGATGGTACGGGTATACATGATCATCCGTATTCTGAATTTTCTGGGACCGGAAGATATGCTGGGAAAATTATCGGAATTCCTGGAACTGCTCATTCGCTGGACACTGAAGACGGCACTTGCATGCGTCATCGGTGCGAACTTGATCCAGGGAATGATCAGTCCCGCAATTGATACGGTGAAGAGAAGTACCGTGCTGAAAGGTGCAGGGATAATTCCGGGAGTAGGTAATCTTCTGGGTGGAATGACGGAAGTAGCACTTGGAACGGCAGTGCTGGTAAAGAATGGAATTGGAATGGCAGGAGCAGTAATCTGTATCGCTCTGTGTGTGATACCGTTAGTTCAGACCGCGGGAACGGCTCTGCTTTATAAGCTTGCAGCTGCCGTAATCCAGCCGGTGTCGGATGAACGTGTTACAGGATGTGTAGAAGCGGTGGGAGAAGGATGTCAGATACTGATGCAGATTGTATTTACTGTGGGAGTATTATTCCTGTTGACGATCGCAATTGTGGCAGCGGTGACAAATATATGACCGGGAAGGAGCGGAACAGATGGAGATAATCTATAACTGGATCTTAAAATTATCATTTTTTGCCGTGCTTGGAAGCGTGATCCTTCAGATGATACCGGATCATGGATTTCAAAAATATGTCCGTTTCGTTCTGGGACTGATTCTGGCGGCGGTGCTGGTTGTACCGGTATTGGAATTGTTTGATAAGAGAACCGCATTTGAAGAGATTTATCATACCAGTGCGTATAAGATTCAGACCAGTGAACTGGAAGAAAAAAGTCGGAAAGTTCAGGAAGATATCCTCAACATAGATGGACAGAATGCAGAAAATCAGATGCAAAATCCAGACACAGATAAGAGCCCGGATGAAAATGCAAGTCAGAACAGTAGAATCGAGGTGGAGCAGATTGAAATCGGTAAAGAATCTGAGTGAACAATTTTCAGAAAAACTTGGAAACTGGAAAAAGTTCTCGTTTAAAAATCTAAGAAAAGATCAGCTCCTGATCCTGCTCCTTACGGGAATCTTTCTGATGGTAATCGCAGTTCCGGCAGGAAAGACAAAGGAAAATACGTCGTCCACATCAGGCGGTAATACAGGGAAAATGGGAAGCGGGACATCCACTGGAACAGATGAGGAGGCATACATAACCTATCAGGAAGACCGCCTGAGCCGGACCTTGTCGCAGATTGAAGGAGCCGGAGAAGTAAAGGTAATGATTACACTGAAGTCCTCGGCAGAGAAGGTTCTGGATAAGGATACGGAATCCGGTCAGGAGACAGTGACAGAAGAAGATAGCCAGGGAGGAACCAGACAGTCGTCAAAAGCATCAAAAAAAGAAAGTACAGTGTATGGAAATGACGGTGAAAGCAGCAGCCGGGGAAATGGTTCCCCATATGTGAGTAAGGAACTAAGTCCTGAGATTGAAGGAGTGGTTGTGGTCGCAGACGGCGGCGGGAATGCAGTGGTGAAAGAAAATATCAGCAGTGTGGTTCAGGCATTATTTGATATCGGGCCGCATAAGATTAGAATAATGAAAAAGCAGATGAATTAAGAGCAGTGTAAAAAGGACAGGAGGGCATAACATTGAAAAAGATTGCAAAGAAGAATCAGATCGTGATCGCAACACTGGCAGTGATGATCGCAGCCGCAGGGTATATGAATTACTCGGGAAAAATATTTCCGAACAGGGCGAAGACCCAGGAAACCAATTCGGAACTTGCAAGCAAGGAACTGCTGGACATTTCCGATGAGGATACATCTGTTTCGTCCGGTGATATCAAAAGTCAGGATGGTGATACCGGCAGCAATACGGACAGTAATAGTGGAAGTACAGACGACGGAAGTGTAGACGGCACGCCGGGAGAAGCGGTTCTTACGAATGGATCGGTAAGTTCGGTTGCGGCACAGGCAAAGGTGAGCAGAGAACAGGTCCGCTCTAAGAATAAAGAGACATTACAGAACATTATCGACAATAAAAATCTCAGTGATGCAGAGAAAGAAAAAGCCGTGAACCAGATGGTACAGATGACAGAGACTGCGGAAAAAGAAGTGGCAGCAGAGTCACTTCTGGCAGCGAAAGGATTTAACGATTCTGTCGTAAGTATCACGGATGACCAGGCAGATGTGATCGTGGGAGCTTCGGAATTAAGTGATGCGAACCGGGCACAGATTGAAGACATCGTGACCAGAAAGACAGGTGTGGCAGCACAGAATATCGTGATCAATCCGATAAATGCGGATGCAAAGTAAGTGCTGGCTGATACGAAGAAAAGCGTGAAAATACAGGAAAAATGTATTTGAGCATTTCATAGACATATGTTATACTGATTAATAGTGCCTATAAACGGATATACTATAAATTAGGAGTGTATAATATATGTCACAGATTACGAATGAAGTAAAGAATCAGATAAAGAAAAGAAGAACATTTGCAATTATCTCACATCCCGATGCAGGTAAGACGACACTGACAGAGAAGTTCCTTCTCTACGGAGGTGCGATCAACCAGGCCGGTAGTGTTAAGGGAAAAGCAACTGCAAAGCATGCGGTTTCTGACTGGATGGAGATCGAGAAGGAAAGAGGTATCTCGGTTACTTCTTCTGTGCTGCAGTTTAATTATGACGGATACTGTATCAATATCCTGGATACACCGGGACATCAGGATTTCTCGGAGGATACTTACCGTACCCTGATGGCAGCGGATTCAGCGGTCATGGTCATCGACGCATCTAAAGGTGTCGAGGCGCAGACAAGAAAGCTGTTCAAAGTATGTACGATGCGCCACATCCCGATCTTCACATTCATCAATAAGATGGACCGTGAAGCAATGGATACGTTTGAACTTCTGGATGATATTGAAAATGAACTTGGAATCGCCACATGTCCGATCAACTGGCCAATCGGTTCCGGCAAAGAGTTCAGAGGTGTATATGACAGAGCAAGCAAAAAGGTAGAAATCTTCTCTGATACGAAAAAAGGAACGACACAGGGAGAAGTAAAGAAAGTAGACATCAATGATCCGGAGATCTCATGGCTGATCACGGATGACCAGAGAGTGCAGCTGGAAGAAGAAATCGAACTTCAGGACGGTGCCGGAGCAGAATTCGACCAGGAGCTGGTAAGCAAAGGAGAACTTTCACCGGTCTTCTTTGGTTCTGCTCTTACGAACTTTGGTGTGGAGACATTCCTTCAGCATTTCCTTCAGATGACGACATCACCGCTTCCGAGAACATCCGATAAGGGACCGATCGATCCGATGGAAGAAGGAGATTTCTCGGCATTCGTATTCAAGATCCAGGCAAATATGAACAAAGCGCACCGTGACAGAATCGCATTCATGCGTATCTGTTCCGGAGAATTCGAAGCCGGCATGGATGTATATCATATGCAGGGCGGTAAGAAAGTACGTCTTTCCCAGCCGCAGCAGATGATGGCAAGCGAGCGTAAGATGATCAGCAAGGCTTATGGCGGAGATATCATCGGTGTATTCGATCCGGGAATCTTCTCAATCGGTGATACACTGACGACCGCACAGGACAGATTCACATATGAAGGAATCCCGACATTTGCACCGGAGCATTTTGCACGTGTGCGTCAGGTCGATACGATGAAGAGAAAACAGTTCATCAAGGGAATCAACCAGATTGCCCAGGAAGGTGCGATCCAGATATTCCAGGAGTACAATACCGGTATGGAGGAGATTATCGTCGGTGTTGTCGGTGTACTTCAGTTTGATGTATTAAAATACCGTCTGGAGAACGAATATAACGTAGAGATCCGTCTGGAAAATCTGCCGTATGAATACATCCGCTGGATTGAAAATGAAGAAATTGATCTGGATAAACTGACCGGAACTTCAGATATGAAGAAGGTAAAAGACCTGAAGGGACGTCCGCTTCTGTTATTCGTCAACGAATGGAGCATCCGCATGACGGTCGACAGGAACGAAGGTCTGAAACTGACCGAGTTCGGCAGGTCATAAAAATATAAGTAGAAATAAAACTCCCAGGGTGACTGGGGGTTTTCAAATGTATATAAGTTTGTTATAATAAAAGACAGTGAAAAACCAGACGGGAGGTTTCTGAGAATATGAGTAAAGAAGAAAAGAATACGTATACAATAAAAACAGATGAAAACCTTGGAGAGATCAAGATCGCAGATGAAGTCGTAGCGATCATCGCAGGTCTTGCGGCAATGGAAGTTGAAGGCGTGGCTTCTATGGCAGGCAATGCAACAAGAGAACTGATCAGCAAGCTTGGAATGAAGTCTTTATCCAAAGGTGTAAAAGTAGATGTACTGGATGGAATCGTTACTGTATCACTGGCATTGAATCTGAACTATGGATACAGCATCAAAAACATTACTTCTAAAGTGCAGGAAAAGGTAAAAACTGCAATCGAGAATATGACAGGACTTGAGGTGGCAGATGTGAACATCCGCATTGCCGGAGTCGAGATACCGGAGGAAGCATAAGTGAAGAGAACAGAGCAGAGAGAACATATCTTTAAGTTAATATTCGGTGCTGATTTTAATGAAGAAGCAGAACACGGAACACAGGCAGAACTGTATTTTGAACAGATCGAAGGTGCTTCAGAGAAAGATATGCAGTATATCAGTGAAAAAGCGCAGAAAGTAGTAGAGAAGATTGACGAGATTGATGCAATGATCAATGAGCATACGACAGGATGGAAGACCAGACGTATGAACAAAGTAGATCTTACAATTTTAAGACTTGCAGTCTATGAGATGAAGTGGGACGAGGATGTTCCGACAGGTGTTGCAATCAATGAAGCTGTCAATCTTGCAAAGAAATACAGCAGTGAAGACGGTGCATCATTTGTAAATGGAGTGCTGGCAAAGCTTGCAGATTAATCAGAGGTAGAGAATGGCTCGAAATGTATATACAGTAAAACAGGTGAATGCATATATCAAGAATATGTTCACCCAGGACTTTATGCTGAACCGTATCTATGTGAAGGGAGAAGTCTCTAACTGTAAGTACCACACATCGGGACATATATATTTCTCATTAAAGGATGAGTCCGGAACGATTGCCTGTGTTATGTTTGCGGGGCAGCGAGGCGGGCTCTCTTTTCATATGAGAGAAGGACAGCAGATCATTGTACTTGGTTCGGTAAATGTCTACGAAAGAACCGGTTCTTACCAGCTTTACGCGGATGAGATTCGCCTGGACGGGGAAGGTACGCTCTATGAGAAGTACCAGATGCTGAAACAGGAACTGGAAGAGATGGGTATGTTTGCATCGGAATATAAGAAGGAGATTCCGGGATATGCGAAGCGGATCGGCGTTGTGACTGCACCAACGGGAGCAGCAGTCCGGGATATCATCAATATTTCTTCCAGACGTAATCCATATGTGCAGCTGATTCTTTATCCTGCACAGGTGCAGGGAGAAGGAGCGAAAGAGTCGGTTGTACGAGGAATCCGTATGCTGGAGACGAAGGATGTAGATGTGATCATTGTCGGAAGAGGCGGCGGTTCGATTGAAGATCTGTGGGCGTTCAATGAAGAAGAAGTGGCCAGGGCAATCTTTGACTGTACGGTTCCGGTCATATCGGCAGTGGGACATGAGACGGATGTGACGATCGCAGATTACGTGGCAGATCTGCGTGCACCGACACCTTCGGCGGCGGCAGAACTTGCAGTGTGGGATTACAGACAGGTGGAGAATTATCTGGAAGAATGCAGCCTGCGCATGAAAAGAAGTGTGGCGGGAACCATCCGTATGAACCGGCTTCGGTTAAAAGAGATGGAGACCAGAATTTCTTATCTGCATCCGCGTCGCAAGCTGCAGGAACAGCAGCAGAGACTGGCGGAACTAGAGGATGAACTCCGGCTGTTAATGAATGACCGCGTAAAAGAAGCGAGACACCGTCTGGCGATCCAGATCGAGAAGATGAATGGACTGTCTCCGATTCGGAAACTGAATCAGGGATTCTCTTATGTAGAAGAGACGGATGGCGGCGTGATAAAAAGTATCCGTCAGGTGAAGAAAGGTGATGAGCTGACGGTATATGTAACAGACGGACTGATCCATGCATCGGTGAAAGATGTGCAGAACAAAACGTATAATAAGATTGAGGAGTATGAAATATAAGACCTGATAGAAAACAGGGAAAGCATTTCATAATATTCGGAAAATAGAACAGACAGGTATCGGGAGAAACAAATGGCAGAAAAAAAAGAACAATCTTTGGAAGACCAGAGTCTTGAGGAGATTTTCTCAAGCCTGGAACAGACGATAAAAACGATGGAAGACGGAGAGATTTCGCTGGAGGAATCTTTTCAGTTGTATCATCGGGGCATGGATATGCTGAAAGCCTGTAACAGCAAGATCGATAAAGTAGAAAAGAAGATGCTGTTATTAGATGAAGAGGGTGAGGAACATGAATTCTAAAGAAGAATTTACAGTGCAGATGAAAAAGAAAGTAACAGAGATCGAAGAAATCCTGAAAATATATCTTCCGGAGGCGGAAGGATATCAGAAAGTGATCATGGAAGCGATGGAATACAGTCTGATGGCAGGAGGAAAAAGACTGCGTCCGATGCTGATGCGGGAGACCTGCAGACTGTTTGGAGAAGAGCCTGCGGCATTACAGCCTTTTATGGCAGCGCTTGAGATGATCCATACATATTCACTGGTGCATGATGATCTTCCGGCGATGGATAATGACGAATACCGCAGAGGAAGAAAGACAACACACATCGTATACGGGGAAGATATGGGGATCCTGGCAGGCGATGCACTGCTGAATTATGCGTTTGAGACGGCATTCCGGGCGTTTGAACAGTCTCCGGAGGACAGCCTTAAGATCGGGCGTGCGCTTACTGTGCTCGGACGAAAAGCCGGCATCTATGGAATGATCGGAGGCCAGGTGATCGATGTCAAAGAGACCGGGCATGCGGTTCCAAAGGATGTGCTGGATACCATATACGAACTGAAGACGGGCGCACTTATAGAATGCGCTATGATGATCGGTGCGATCCTTGGGGGTGCTTCGGATGAAGAAGTACAGAAAGTAGAAAAGATCGCACATTATGTAGGCGTTGCATTCCAGATCCAGGATGATATTCTGGATGTGACGAGTACGGAAGAAGTGCTTGGAAAGCCGATCCACAGTGACGAGAAGAATCAGAAGACTACTTATGTGACACTTCTGGGAATCGGACAGGCACAGAAGAAAGTGGAAGAATTATCGAATGAAGCAATTGATCTGCTTCATCAGTTTACAGGGGAGAATGCGTATCTGGAACAGCTTCTGATACAGCTGATTCACAGAGACAGATAAAGGGGATACCTTGTTATGTTAGAAAGAATTCAAAAAGCAAATGATATAAAAGATCTGAAGCCGGAAGAACTTCCGGAACTGGCACAGGAGATCCGAAAGTTCCTGGTCGAGAAGATCAGTAAAACCGGAGGACATCTGGCATCGAATCTCGGTGTAGTAGAGCTTACAATGGCAATGCATCTGGTCTTTGATCTGCCGAAGGATAAAATCATATGGGATGTAGGACATCAGTCCTATACACATAAGATCCTGACCGGAAGAAAAGACGGATTTGATGACCTGAGAAAATATGGCGGGATGAGCGGATTCCCGAAGAGAAAAGAAAGTGCATGCGATGCATTTGATACCGGACACAGCTCTACTTCGATTTCGGCGGGGCTTGGGTATGTATGCGCAAGAGATCTGCAAGGAGAAGATTACAGTGTGATCTCGGTGATCGGAGACGGTTCGCTGACGGGTGGAATGGCATATGAAGCGCTGAATAATGCATCCACGCTTAAGAAGAATTTTATCATTGTATTGAATGATAATCATATGTCTATTTCGGAAAACGTCGGAGGGATGTCGGATTATCTGGCAAAGCTGCGCACGGCGGACTTCTATACAGATCTGAAAAAAGGTGTGACAAATGTACTGCATAATGTTCCGGTCGTGGGAGATCCCGTGATCGAGCGTATCCGCAAGACCAAGAGCAGCCTCAAACAGCTGATCGTTCCTGGGATGTTCTTTGAAGACATGGGAATCACCTATCTGGGACCGATACAGGGGCATAATATCCCGGCGATGGTACGTGCATTTAAAGAGGCAAGAAAGATTGAAGGACCGGTATTGCTTCATGTAATTACCAAAAAAGGAAAAGGATACGGGCCGGCAGAAGAAAAGCCGGAAAAATTCCATGGGATCGGACCGTTCCGGGTAGAGACGGGAGAACCGGAAAATCCGAAAAAGAAAGATACGTATACAGATGTTTTTTGTAAAGTAATGTGCGATGAGGCGGCAAGAAACGATAAGCTTGCAGCGATCACAGCAGCAATGGAAGACGGCACGGGACTTGCAGGATTCCGGAAAAAATATCCGGACCGCTTTTTTGATGTGGGAATTGCAGAAGAACATGCAGTGACATTTGCGGCAGGACTTGCGGCAGGTGGAATAAAGCCGGTATTTGCCGTGTATTCGTCATTCTTACAGCGGGCATATGACCAGATGATCCATGATGTGGCACTTCAGAATCTTCCGGTAATGTTCGCAGTAGACCGTGCAGGTCTGGTGGGAAACGACGGGGAGACTCATCAGGGAATCTTTGACCTGTCCTATTTAAGCAGTATTCCCAATATGGTGGTATTGTCGCCGAAGCATAAATGGGAACTGGCTGATATGATAAGGTTCGGCATCGCATATGATGGCCCGGTCGCCATCAGATATCCTAGAGGCAGTGCATGCGATGCCTGTCCGGAATTCAGAAGTCCGGTAGTATACGGAAAGAGTGAAATGCTATACGAAGAACGGGAGATTGCAGTGATCTTTGTCGGACATATGTTTGGCGAGGCGCTGGAGGTCAGAAAACAGTTAAAAGAAGCCGGATATCACTGCTCGCTGGTCAATGCAAGATTTGTAAAACCACTGGATACAGAGATGTTGGATCACCTGACAGAGCAGCACAAGCTGATCGTTACGATCGAAGAAAATGTAAGATCCGGCGGATTCGGTGAACATGTAACAGAGTATCTGATGAGGACGGGTTCAGATACGAGAGTGCAGATCCTGGCACTTCCGGATGAATATATAGAGCATGGCAATGTGGAGATTCTGCGCAAAGAGACTGGCCTGGATGTAGAGACCATGACAGCGAAGATCCGTAAGTTATATGAGACATTATAGATATGTGACACGATAGATAACAGGAGAGATTATGAAAGAACGATTAGACGTATTACTGGTAAAGAGAAATCTGGCAGCTTCCAGAGAAAAGGCAAAAGCCATCATTATGTCCGGAATCGTATATGTAGATGGGCAAAAAGAAGACAAGGCAGGGACTACTTTTCCGGAAGAAGCTATGATCGAAGTACGCGGACATACGCTTCCGTATGTCAGCCGGGGAGGACTGAAGCTGGAAAAAGCAATTAAGAACTTTGATGTGAACGTAGAAGGAAAAGTATGTACAGATGTAGGCTCTTCCACGGGCGGGTTCACAGACTGCATGCTGCAGAATGGTGCGGTAAAGGTATTTGCTATAGATGTGGGACGCGGACAGCTTGACTGGAAATTAAGACAGGATCCACGCGTAGTGTGTATGGAAAAGACGAATATCCGTTACGTGACACCGGAAGATATCGGGGAACCGGTGCAGTTTTCATCCATTGACGTATCTTTTATCTCGCTTACGAAAGTACTGCTTCCTATCCGTAATTATCTGACGGATGAAGGACAGATCGTAGCATTGATCAAGCCGCAGTTCGAGGCAGGCAGGGAAAAGGTTGGAAAGAAAGGCGTTGTACGTGAGAAGAGTACACATATAGAAGTGATTCACAAAGTGATCGATTATGCAATGTCTATTGGATTTGAAGTGCTGAATCTGGAATTTTCTCCGATCAAAGGACCGGAAGGCAATATCGAATATCTGGTCCACTTACAGAAATGTGAAGCAACTGACAGAATCTCGCCGCAGATCGATGTTGAAAAGACGGTAGATTTGTCATTTGCTACACTTGCGAAAGGTTAGAGGCAGATGTTAAAAAAGTTTTGGATCGTTACCAATGACGGGAAAGATACGAATCATGCGGTGACAGGAAAAGTAAAAGAATTGCTGGAGATAGCAGGAAGAAGCTGTGCATTGTGTGAAAAGGATGCTGAAAAGAATATTATCAGGGAACGGATCCCGGACATGATGGACTGTGCAATCGTGATCGGCGGTGACGGAAGCCTGATTGAAGTGGCAAGAACACTTTGGAAAAGAGATGTTCCGATCCTGGGTATCAATATGGGAACGCTTGGGTATCTTACAGAAGTAGAAGTGAATAATCTGGAAGAAGATATCACGCAGATGCTGCAGGGTGATTATCTGTATGAAGAACGCATGATGCTAGAAGGAACATTTCAGGATGGAAAAAAGGATGTGGCGTTAAATGATATTGTTGTGTCGCGAAGGGGCGATGACCTGCGCATTATTTATTTCAAATTGTTTGTAAACGGGGAGCTTTTGAATTCTTACGAGGCGGATGGAATTATCATATCCACACCGACCGGCTCTACGGCATACAATCTGTCGGCCGGAGGTCCGATCGTGGAACCGACAGCTTCACTTACCGTGATCACACCAATCTGCTCTCATGCATTGAATACAAGAAGTATTGTTCTGTCTTCGGACGATGAGATCGTGATTGAGATCGGGGAGGGACGAAGAGGAAATATCGAAAAAGTGCTGGTCACATTTGACGGTGCGACCAGTGTGCCACTTCAGACAGGAGATAAGCTGACGATCTGTAAGGCAGAAAAGACGACAAAGATAATGAAGATCAATAAAATCAGTTTTTTGGAAATATTACGGAGAAAGATGAAGGGAAATTGATGAGATGAAAGTAAACAGACATGCGAAGATCATAGAACTGATCAACAAATATCATATTGAAACGCAGGAAGAACTGGCAGAATATCTGAACCGGGAAGGGTTTAAAGTAACACAGGCAACGGTATCCAGAGATATCCGGGACCTGAAGCTTACAAAGATACCGTCTGAGAACGGCAAGCAGAGATATGCACTGCACCAGCATCATGAGAGCGCAATGAGTGAAAAATATATCCGTGTCTTAAGAGAAGGATACTTGTCCATGGATATGGCGCAGAATATCCTGGTGATCAAGACAGTAGCGGGAATGGCAAGTGCGGTATGTGCGGCACTGGATGCAATGAAATGGAATGAGATTGTCGGAAGCATTGCCGGGGATGACACGATCATGTGCGCGATCCGAAGCGTGGATGATACGGTGAAGGTAATGGACAAGATCAGCAAGATTATCTTATAGGAGGATGCATGTTACAATATTTGCATGTGAAAAACCTGGCTTTGATCGATGAGATCGAAGTGGAGTTCGGCAGAGGGCTGAACATATTAACTGGAGAGACCGGTGCCGGGAAGTCGATCATTCTTGGCTCGGTCAATCTTGCTCTTGGCGGAAGATATACGAAAGATATTCTCCGTCAGGGAACAAGATATGGACTGGTAGAATTGACATTTTCAGTAGAAAATGAGCGGCAGGTCCGCAGATTAAAAGAACTGGATATTTACCCGGAGGATGGGTTTGTTACGTTGCAGAGAAGGCTGATGGAAGGAAGAAGTGTCAGCAAGATCAATGGAGAGACCGTACAGATGGCAACGCTTAAGGCGGTATCGTCCATTCTGATCGATATTCACGGACAACACGAACACCAGTCCCTGCTTTATAAAAAGAATCATCTGACAATCGTCGATGCATTCGCAGGAGAAGAGACGAAAAAGCAGAAAGAAAAAGTAGCAGAGATGTGGCGGCAGTATAAAGAAAAATTAAAAGAACTGTCGGAAGCAGGGGCAGATGAATCTGAACGGGCAAAGGAACTGGCTTTTCTGCGGTTTGAAGTTGATGAGATCGTACAGGCAGAATTAAACGAACACGAAGATGAAGAACTGGAGACACTTTACCGACGTATGTGCAATGGAAAGAAGATTGCCGAGAGTGTTATGGAATGTTATCAGTATACGGGTGAAGACGGAGAAAGTGCGAGCGAAAAGCTTGGAAGAGCACTCAGGGTACTGGCAGAATCTGCTGATGCTGATGAGCAGCTTTCACAGTTATATATCCAGCTTGCGGATGTAGATAATCTGCTGAATGATTTTAATCATGAACTGGCAGAATATCAGAAAAACTGTGAATTCCCGGATGAGGAATTCTATGAGACGGAGAAACGTCTGAACGAGATCAATCATCTGAAAACGAAGTACGGAAATTCTTATGAAGAGATCATGATGTACTGTAGGAAACAGGAGAAACGGATTGAGATTCTGGAAAATTATGATGCATATATGCAGGAACTGAAGACATCCTGTGAGCAGATGGAACAGAAATATCTGGAACTGGCCGGGAAGCTGTCGGCACTTCGGAAGAAGAAAGCGGAAATGCTGGAAAAGAAGATCCGGAAAGGTCTCGAGGATCTGAACTTTGAACAGGTACAGTTTGAGATCCGTTTTGCGGAAAAGAAGGAATATTCCAAAGATGGTATCGATGATGTGGAATTCCGTATTTCCCTGAATCAGGGGCAGCAGGTGAAGCCATTGACAGAAGTGGCTTCCGGAGGGGAACTTTCGAGAATTATGCTGGCAATAAAAGCAGTAATGGCAGATAAAGATGAGATAGAGACACTGATCTTTGACGAGATTGATGTCGGAATCAGCGGGCGTACTGCGCAGAAGGTTTCAGAAAAGATGGCATTGATCGGAAAAGGACATCAGGTCATCTGTATTACACATCTGGCGCAGATCGCGGCTATGGCGGATCAGCATTTCCTGATTGAAAAGAAGACAGAAGATGCGGTGACACGTACGCATATCTATCCATTGGATGAAGAAAAGTCGGTGGAAGAGCTGGCAAGAATCTTAGGTGGTGCCAAGATTACAGATACGGTGATGCGAAGCGCCAGAGAGATGAAAAATCTGGCACTGCAGATGAAATAAAAACGAAATAAAAAGCATAAGAGATACCGAGTATTTTTTCGAAAATACCATATACTAAGACAGACATTTGTAAAAGAGTGTCTGTTTTTTATCGTCTGCATTGTCAGTTTTTTGTACATACGCTTTGCGGATGAAAGATAAGATAGGGGTGTGGGATATGAGAAAATACTGGTATCGCAGATGTTTGATCATGCTGCTTGTATTGTCTGTCCTTTGTTATACAGGATATACAATCAGGGAGCAGCAGGAACAGGAAAGAAAAGAAGAAGTAAGTGCAGACACCGTGTCTTCAGATACCGTGATCCCGGGAGGAATGCCAATCGGAATCTACCTGGAGACGGAAGGTGTCATGGTACTCGGCACAGAGAAGATTACCGGACCGGACGGGGAACGGCAGGAGCCGGCCAGGCATCTGGTGAAGACCGGGGATTATATTGTGGAATGCAACGGAACAAAGATTACCGATAAAAAGAAACTGCAGGATACTTTGAAAAAGCTGGATGCAGAAGAAGTGATTCTGAAACTCCGGAGAAATTCCGAATATCTGGATGTAAAGGTAAAGCCAGTGCGGAATAAAAAGAATCAGTATATGCTTGGAATCTGGGTAAGAGATAATGCACAGGGACTTGGCACCGTGACATTTCTGAATGCCGACAGCTGCTTTGGGGCACTGGGACATGGAATCCATGACACAGATACGAATACTCTGATGGAAATCAAGGATGGAAGAGTTTATGAAACAAGCATCCGCAGTATCCAGAAAGGAACAGGCGGGGAACCAGGTGGGATTGAAGGAATCATTGTATATAACCGGTATAATGTTCTGGGAACCATTGAAAAAAACACAGACTGTGGGATATTCGGAACGCTTGACCGTACAGACAATCTGTTCCGAAATACAGATCCGGTCAGCATTATGCCGACAGATGAGATAAAAAAAGGAGATGCAGTTATTCGGTGCTGCGTAGAAGGAAAAGTAAAAGAATACAAGATTCGTATAACAAAAATTGACAAACATACGAAAGAAGAAAATAAAGGTCTGGAGATTGAAGTGACAGATTCGGAACTCCTTGGAATTACAGGCGGAATCATACAGGGAATGTCAGGAGCACCCATCCTTCAGGATGGGAAACTTGCCGGTGCGGTTACACATGTATTCGTCAATGATCCGGCGAAGGGATATGGGATTTTTATCGGAAACATGCTGAAATATGTAGAATAATCAGAATATTGTCGATGCAGGTCATATTTTTACGACAGCATTTTCTTGTTCGGAAATTACGGGAAATATATAATAAAACTCGACATAATTATTAAGGGACAAGGAGGCATAACGTAAAATGAGAGAAGTTAATGTAGCAATTGCTGACGACAATGAGAGAATTTTGGATATGTTGGGTGAAATCATAGAGCAGGATCATGAACTGAATCTGATCGGTAAAGCCAATAACGGAGAAGATATTTACCACCTGATCAAAGAGAAGAAGCCGGATGTAGTATTACTGGATCTGATCATGCCGAAACTGGATGGTTTAAGTGTGATGGAAAAGGTAAATGCAGACGGACAGATCACCAAACGTCCGGAATTTATCATCATAACGGCTGTCGGACAGGAACGGATTACAGAAGATGCCTTTCGGAAAGGAGCAAGTTACTATGTGATGAAACCATTTCACAATGACATGATCTTAAGCCGGATCAAAGATGCTGGAAAAGGAGAGGGACGGAATCATTCAGAAACAGGAAACAGAAATACGGTGCAGAAAAAGCCGGAATATAATTTGGAGACGAGGGTGACAGATATGATCCATGAGATCGGAATACCGGCGCATATCAAAGGGTATCATTACCTGAGGGATGCAATCATCATGGCGGTGGATGATATGGATGTGTTAAATGCGATCACAAAGGTCCTCTATCCAACAATCGCCAAGATGCATCAGACGACGGCGAGCAGGGTAGAAAGAGCAATCCGCCATGCGATCGAAGTTGCATGGAGCAGAGGAAAACTGGATACACTGGATGAACTCTTCGGATATACGGTAAGCAACGGGAAAGGGAAGCCGACGAACTCGGAATTTATCGCATTGATCGCAGATACGATCCGTCTGGAAAATAAAAACCGGTAAACAACCCTTTTATTCTGAATAAAAATACGTTATAATGATAAAGTATTCTAAGGTTGGGAGGAAAATGCAATGAAGAAAATATTATTTGCGGCATCTGAGTCAGTCCCATTTATCAAAACAGGAGGACTTGCCGATGTTGTCGGATCATTACCGAAATATTTTGATAAAGAAAAATACGATGTGCGCGTAATGCTTCCAAAGTATATGTGCATGAAAGACGAATGGAAAGAAAAACTTCAGTATCACACACATTTTTATATGGACTTGAACTGGAGGAAGCAGTATGTTGGCGTTCTTGAAATGGAATACGATGGAATTAAGTTTTATTTTATAGATAACGAATATTACTTTAACGGATATGCACCATACGGTGATATGTATGCGGATATTGAAAAATTCGCATTCTTCTCAAAGGCTGTATTAAGTGCACTTCCACTGATCGATTTCAGACCAGACATCATTCACTGCCATGACTGGCAGACTGGACTGGTTCCAATCTATTTGGATAATTTCAGATATGGCAATGAGTTTTACCGTGGAATCAAGACAGTCATGACCATACATAACTTGAAATTCCAGGGAACATGGGATCCGAAACGTGTCAGGGACATTACCGGATTACCACAGTATTATTTCGCACCGGATAAGCTGGAAGCATACAAGGATGCAAACTACCTGAAGGGTGGAATCGTATATGCAGACAGAGTGACAACAGTAAGTAACTCTTACGCAGAAGAGATCAAGACTCCGTTCTATGGAGAAAAACTGGATGGTCTTATGAATGCAAGAGCAAACTGCCTGTCCGGAATCGTAAACGGAATCGACTACGAAGATTATAATCCGCTGACAGATAATAAGATTGAGAGAAATTATGATGTCAGCAATTT
>CAKRAT010000034.1 GCA_934295165.1 uncultured Dorea sp.
AAAGCGGGTGATGGGAATCGAACCCACGTATCCAGCTTGGAAGGCTGGTGTTCTACCATTGAACTACACCCGCATAGTACATTATGAATCGGGGTGACAGGATTCGAACCTGCGACCTCCTGGTCCCAAACCAGGCGCTCTAGCCAAGCTGAGCCACACCCCGATATGTTGTCGTGTTCTTAAGACAAGATGTATAATATCATGATTATAGATAAAATGCAAGCAGAAATTGAAAAAAATTATAAATAAATTGTAATATAGTTGGAATTATTAAAAAAGTACTATCAATTAAGAAAAATTAGAAAGGAGTTTTGGGGAAGTATTTTTAGAAAAAGTTAAGTTGTATCTGTTGGAATGCTGTTGTATAATTAAAAACGATGTCGAAAAATAATTTTCAAATGAATAACTTAGAAACTGTTAAAAATGATTTTTATGAGATTTTTAATAAGAGGACTGAATTGACAGATGGAAGAGATAAATCATACAGAAGAACAAAAGACGGTAAATAAGACTTCTCTTTCCAAAGGTGCAAGAAGGAATCAGATTTTCAGATGTATAGCAATTGTTGGTGTGATAGCAGCAGTAGTAACTGCTGCTTTTACTGGCTATTATCTGCACCGGGAACGTGTAGAAGAGAAGAAGCAGATGGAAGCAATAAAAGCAGAAAAGATAGAAAAACAGAAAAAAGCAAAGACAGAGGAGAAAAAAGAAGAAGCAAAAGAAACGGAAGAACAGAAACTAGAGCGTGTCCGCAGCCAGGCAGCGGCACAGGGGGTTCCGCAAAGTGTGATTGAATTATTGGATAAGAATGCAGAAACGGTTGATTTTGTAGCAGATTATGAGAAGAAAAAGGACGAACCATATGCGGATACGATTGGAGTTGATCTTTCGCAGGGTGGAATTCCGGAACTTTTACAATGGGATGAACGATGGGGATATGCACCATATGGAACGGGGATCGTTGCGACCAGTGGATGTGGACCGACATGCATGGCAATGGTAGCTGCAGGATTGAATCAGGATGTAACAATTACGCCTGCAAAAGTAGCGGCATATGGAACGACATATGGATATGTAGATGAAGAAAATAATACCTACTGGAGATTTATGGATGAAGCCGGCTCAAACTGGAACCTCAATAGCAGAGGGGGAATGTTTTCTGAAGAACAGATAAGTGCAGAGTTGTCACAGGGACATCCGGTCATTTGTAGTATGGGACCGGGAGATTTTACTCAGATTGGTCATTTTATTGTGCTGACAGGTTATGAGAATGGCAATGTGAAAGTAAATGATCCGTTCAGTATTAAGAACTCGGACACTATGTGGTCATTTGCGTACATCAAAGATCAGATTAAGGCAATGTGGATTTTTTCAAAAAAATAGAATGTGCAATGTGGAAAACATTGCAAGAAAAGCAACTGGATGTGGAAAACAGGAAAATGTTGAAAAGTTTAAGGAAAAACGGGGGAACAGAATATGAGATATGATTTTACAAAAATAATAGACAGGCATGGAAAAGATGCAATAGCAGTAGACGGACTTGGAAAGAATCCAGGATTTGCGCCGGAGCCTCCCCAAAACGGATTTGATGTGATTCCGATGTGGGTGGCGGATATGAACTTTGAGACTGTTCCGACAATCCCGAAAGCAATCATGGACAGGGCAGCACATCCTGCATATGGATACTTCAGTCCGATGGAAGAATATTATGATTCGATCATCCGCTGGCACAAGATCCGCAATAATGTAGAAGGGCTGATGCCGGAGTACATCGGATATGAAAATGGGGTATTGGGAGGTGTGATTTCGGCGCTGACAGCATTTGCGGCACCGGGAGATTCGGTACTTCTTCATAGCCCGACCTACATTGGATTCACGAACTGTATTACGGAGAATGGATATAAGATTGTACATAGTCCGTTGAAAAAGGACGAAAAAGGAATCTGGCGTATGGACTACGAAGATATGGATGCAAAGTTAAAGGCCAATAACATCCATGTAGCGGTTTTCTGCAGCCCGCATAATCCGACCGGACGTGTATGGGAACGCTGGGAGATTGAAGAAGCAATGGAAGTATATAAGAATAACGAATGTGTCGTAATTGCGGACGAGATCTGGTCAGACCTGATTTTAAAAGGAAGCCAGCATATTCCGACACAGTCGATCAGCCCAGATGCCAGAAACCGTACAATTGCGTTCTATGCACCAAGTAAGACGTTTAATCTTGCGGGACTGGTGGGAAGTTATCATATTGTCTTTAACCGAATGCTGCGTGACCGTCTGGAAGCAAAATCCAGAAAATCACATTATAATACGATGAATGTGTTGTCAATGCATGCGCTGATCGGGGCTTATGAGGCAGAAGGATATACCTGGGTTAATGAACTTTGTCAGGTTTTGTCAGAAAATGTGAATTATGCGTTCAATCACATCCGCGACTATTACAGAGGAATCGAGGTCAGCAAGCCACAGGGAACGTACATGTTATTCCTGGACTGTGAAGACTGGTGTACAGAAAATTATAAGTCACTGGATGAGCTGTTAAAAGCCGGATGGGATGTAGGGGTAGCATGGCAGGACGGAAGACCGTTCCATCAGGAATACGGAATCCGTATGAATCTGGCACTGCCGCTCAGCAGAGTGAAAGAAGCATTTGAGCGTCTGGATGAATACGTATTTCATGTGTAAAAATCCGGGGAATGCGCGATGAATACTGAGAAGTATAATACTGTAGATATTAATCGGATAAAATGATAAGGGAGGCGGGAGCGGATGGACAGATTGCCGGGCAGCTGGTGGTGTTCTCATCGGTGCTTTCGGTCTTTGCGTTGTTTGTGACGATATTAATATTGCGGACGATAGGATTGCTTGGGATTTAATTGCGGTTTAAGAAAGGAAGAAAGTAAATTAGAAGGTAAAATGGAAGAATAATTCATAAGAAGAGCTGGAAAGAAGCGTAAAAGTACTTTCCAGCTCTTGTAAGTTTAAAAGCAAAATTTTACGGCAGTCGATTTCCGGCAGCCATATACAACCGGTACCACTCTTCACGGGTCAGATGCACATTGGAGGCCTTACTGATCTGAGCAATCCGGACCTTATTAGTTGTGCCGATGATCGTCTGGATTCCGGCAGGGTGGCGTAAGATCCAGGCAACAGCGATGGCACTGTCGGTTACATTATATTTTTCAGCCAGTTCATTGATGACTTTGTTGAGTTCCGGGAATTTTTCATTTCCAAGAAAGATGCCTTCGAACATACCATACTGGAATGGGGACCATGCCTGAATGGTGATATCCTTTAAGCGGCAGTATTCGAGAATGCCGCCGTCCCGGTTAATTGCAGAATCATTGTACATATTTGCATTGATTCCGGAATTAATCATTGGACAGTGTGCGATACTGAACTGTAACTGGTTGATGAGAATCGGTTCATCCAGATATTTATTCAATAATTCTATCTGCATCGGGGTCTGATTGCTGACACCGAAGTGACGTACTTTGCCGGCGGTTTTTAAAGTACGGAATGCATCAGCTACTTCTTCCGGTTCCATTAATGTATCCGGGCGGTGTAGCAATAAGATGTCAAGATAATCTGTGCGCAGGCGGTTCAAGATATCATCTACGGACTGCAGGATATGTTCTTTGGAAAAATCAAAAGCAATACCGGGGCGGATCGCACATTTGGACTGCAGAATGATCTGGTCACGCAGGGAAGGAGTCAGGGCCTTGCCAAAAAGCTCTTCGCATTGTCCTTTTGCATAGATATCTGCATGATCGAAGAAATTGATATCATGTGTAAGCGCAGTGTCTATCCATTCTTTTACGGCATCTGCCGTTTTCAGGCTGTTAATACGCATACAGCCCATACCAATTTCCGGAACAGATAAATTTGTATTGTGAAGTGTGATTGTTTTCATGGGAACCTCCTTAGATAAAAACATTTGTATAAATGTATTTTAACATATCGTGTAAAGAAAGATAAAAGAAAAATTCAGTGAATTTGAATTGTTGACTAACTTTATAATTGGGAATAGAATTATGAAATAAGTATTTTTAAAGATAAGGACATTACAATATGGAAAGAGATTTAACAACAGGAAGCGTATTTAAAACAGTCATTTACTTTTCACTGCCATATCTGTTATCGTACTTTTTACAGACGTTATACGGTATGGCAGATTTATTTATAGTCGGACAGTTTGGCGGTGTCAGCAGTACGACGGCGGTATCGATCGGAAGCCAGATCATGCATATGCTGACAGTTATGATCGTGGGGCTTGCAATGGGAGCGACGGTTATGATCGGGCGCTGCATCGGTGCAAAAGATTATAAGAAAGCATCGGAGACAATTGGAAACACAGCAACGATGTTCATGGGGATTGCGCTTGTACTTATGATTGTATTACTGGCAGCAGTCAGACCGATCGTCAGTGTGATGTCGACACCTGCTGAGGCAGTAGAAGGAACCATCCGTTATCTGACCATCTGCTTTATCGGAATTCCTTTTATTACAGCTTATAATATTATCAGTGCAATTTTCAGAGGAATCGGGGATTCCAAAAGTCCGATGTACTTTATTGCGGTCGCATGTGCGGCAAATATCGGACTGGATTACTTGTTTATCGGAGTCATGGGGCTGGATGCAGCCGGAGCTGCATTTGGAACGACAATTGCACAGGCGGTCAGTGTCATTGTTTCACTTACAGTGATCATAAAAAAAGGCACTGGAATCAAATTAAGAAAATCAGATCTTCGTCCGAAGAGACATACGATGAAAAACATATTAAAAGTCGGTGTGCCGGTTGCACTGCAGGATGGATTCATTCAGATATCGTTTATTGCAATTACAATATTTGCCAATCAGCGTGGATTAAATGATGCGGCGGCGGTAGGAATTGTGGAAAAGATCATCGGGATCCTGTTCCTGGTACCATCGTCCATGCTGTCGACGATATCGGCACTGGCATCGCAGAATATCGGTGCAGGCAAGCATGACCGTGCCCGTCTGACGTTACGCTATGTATTATGTATGACGGTCGGTTATGGATTTGTTGCGGCAACCATTGTACAGTTTGTATCCGTTCCGTTCGTCGGATTATTTACGAATGACGGAGCTGTGCAGATCCTTGGAGGACAATATTTAAGAAGTTATGCGTGGGACTGCGTATTTGCAGGAATCCACTTCTGCTTAAGCGGATATTTTTATGCGTATGGACTTTCTGTTGTATCGTTCATCCACAATTCAATATCGATCATATGTGCCAGAATTCCGCTGTCTTATTATGCAGCGACACATTTCCCGGATACCTTATTCCCGATGGGATGTGCGGCACCGGCAGGATCAATCGTTTCGATCGTTATCTGTGTCGGAGTATTGAGGTGGATGGATAAGCATCCGGAAAAATATATGAAAAATAAAGGATAGATACTATGAGTAAGAATGAAAATAAGAAAAAAATACCGTATGTACAAAGTGCTCTGATCGTAATACTGATCGCTATGGTAGTGACAATGATGGTTCAGATCAGCCATCTGCAGGGAACGGCAAGAGTTGTGAATTATGCCGGGCTGGTCAGAGGAGCTACACAGCGTACGGTGAAGCTGGAAATTACCGGGGATGAAAGAGATGATCTGATACATTATCTGGATCAGATCCTGAGCGGTCTGAAGTATGCAGACGGGAATTATGATCTGGTAAAACTGGATGATAAGAATTACCAGAAACGTCTGGATGAACAGATGGAATATTGGAAAACACTGAAAAAAGAGATCTATCAGGTCAGAGAAAAAGGATATGAAAACACGGATATCGTAGAAGTAAGTGAGCGGTATTTTGAGTATGCGGACCGGACGGTAACTGCAGCAGAAAAATATTCAGAAAAAACTGCAAGAAGAATCCGTACTATAGAATACATTACAGCATTCGATATGATACTTCTGATTCTGCTGATGGTCATTCGGTATATCGAAGAACTAAAGATGCTGAAAGCAAATAAAGCACTGGAACAGAAAGCTTATATTGATATTCATACAGGACTTCCGAACAAGAGCAAGTGTGAGGAACTTCTGCAGGATATATCACTGATCGAAATCCCGACCGGCTGTATTGTATTTGACCTGAATAATCTGAAAACAGTGAATGATTCTCTGGGACATACAGCAGGAGATTCGCTGATCTCTAATTTCGCAAGAATTGTCAGAAATGTAATTCCGGCAAAGGATTATGTCGGACGTTACGGCGGAGATGAGTTTATGGCAGTCATCTATGAGACAGATGAGAAGAATGTGAAAGAAATTCTGGAAAGACTGGAAGTAGAAATTGGCAGATTCAATGAATACGGAAAGCATATACCGATCAGTTATGCACATGGATGGGCAATGTCGACGTCGTTCAGAGAATGTACGCTTCGTACGTTGTTTGATAAAGCAGATCACAGTATGTATCTGAATAAGCAGAGACAGAAGAAAGAAGAACAGGGTGAATAGGTGGCTATATGACAATCGGAATCATAGAAGACGACACATTATTACATCAGGCACTGAAAACAGCACTGCAAAACGCAGGTTATCAGACCGTATCCGCATATACAAAACAAGAGGCTCTTACTGCAATTACAGGCGGTGAGAGCCTTCTTCTCATTGATATTGGTCTTCCTGACGGCAATGGAATTGCATGTTACAAAAAGATCCGGGAAAAGGCAGAAACACCTGCGATTTTTCTCACAGCAAGAGACGAAGAAACGGATATGTTGACTGCATTTGATATAGGAGCGGATGATTACGTGGTAAAACCATTTTCTATGAAGGTGCTTTTAAAAAGGATAGAAGCAGTGCTTGGCCGGAACAACAAAGAAAAACAATTAGCTTGCGGAGAAATTATATTGTTTCCTGATAAAAAGAAAGTATATAAAGCCGATAAAGAAATCAATCTGACTGCAAAAGAATATCAATTACTGGAATACTTGATGTATAATCAGGAAAATGTGTTGACAAAAGAAAATATCCTGGAACATGTCTGGGGACTGGACGGTCAGTTTGTAGGAGATAACACCGTCAGTGTTACGATTAACAGACTAAGAAAAAAGATAGAAACAGATGCAGGTTCACCGGTATATCTGAAAAATGTATTCGGATTGGGATACAAACTGGAGAGTGTCTGAAAAATAATTGTGGCTACAAAAAGGAAGGGAAAAGAATGAATATGACAATATTCGCAGTGGCAGTAACGGCAGGAGCAATTCTGGGCGGAACTGCCATATATGTTTATCAGGGAAAATGCAGACAGAAAGAGCTTAAGTTATTGGCGGAATGTATGGAAAAGATACTGCGTGAGGAAAAGATTCATGAAGCAAAAGCAGGGGAAGAGACGCTGTATGCAAGACTGGAATCCAGACTGGTAAGGATTCAGGAGATGTTAAACGGCCGGGCAGAAGCGGCAGAAAAAAGTAAAGATGAGATCCAGAAGCTGATCTCGGAGATTGCACACCAGATGCGGACACCTCTTGCCAATATCCGGACATATCAGGAATTATTAGAGGAAGAATGGAGCAAAAACGGGGCAAAGACAGATGAAAATGTGGATAATTATTTAAGTGCAATGCAAGCAGGAGAACAACAACTGGAATTTCTGACAGAGGGATTCGTGAAGATGTCCAGACTCGAACAGAACATGATTCAGATACGGAAAGAAGAGACAGACCTTTTAAAGACTGTGCGAAACAGCCTTGGAAGAATTCAGAAACGGGCAGAAGAAAAACAGATTGCATTCCGAATAGAGATGCCACAGGAAGTTAAGTGCCCACATGATGTCAATTGGATCGGGGAAGCAATCGATAATGTTCTGGATAATACCGTGAAATACAGCCGGCCTGGCGGAATCATAGAAATGAGAATCCAGAAGAGTGAAATGCATGCAAAGATTATTGTAAAAGATAATGGGCTTGGAATTGAAAAAGGGGAAGAGCATAAGATTTTCCAGAGATTCTACAGAGGAAAGAATGTGGCCACACAGAAGGGCTATGGAATCGGTCTTTATCTGGCGAGAAAAATTGTCAGCCTTCATGGCGGATTTATGATTGCAAAAAACAGATATCCGGAAAAAGGTCTGATGATCGAGATAAATCTTCCGGTCTGTTAGAAGTTTGTTAGATTTGTCCTGTATGCTGTAAGAGATATGTGAAAGTTCTGATACGAAATGGACACAATTATGAACAAGGAGAAACGACTTATGGAAATGATAAAAGCAGCAGGATTAAAGAAATATTATGTGACAGATAATTACGAAGTCCATGCACTGGACGGAGTGAGTCTGTCTGTAGAAGAAGGGGAATTCCTCGCGGTTATCGGTACATCAGGAAGCGGGAAGACGACATTACTTCAGATACTTGGCGGTCTGGATGAACCAACTGCAGGTGGAGTCTGGATACGCGGCAACAGTCTGAAAGACATGACGGAAGATGAACGCACAATATTCAGGAGAAGGAATATCGGATTCGTATTTCAACAGTATAATCTGATCCCTGTTATCAATGTATATGAGAATATCGTACTTCCGCTCAGACTGGACGGTGCAGAGATTGATGAAAAATTGCTGGAAGATATCGTCAGAACGTTAAAAATCGGAGAAAAGTTAGAGAATCTCCCGGAAGAACTGTCCGGCGGACAACAACAACGAGTGGCAATCGCAAGGGCGTTAATGGTAAAGCCGGCAGTACTTTTGTGCGACGAGCCAACAGGAAATCTGGACTCTGTTACAAGTATGGAAGTAATTTCATTGTTAAAGACTTGTGCCGCAAGATTCCACCAGACGGTGATTGTTGTGACTCATCAGGAAGCAATCGCACAGATGGCAGACCGTATCCTGCGCGTAGAAGACGGGAAATTATACAATGCGGAGGTGTAATGAAATGAATGGATTTACACCGAATAATAATACGAATGTGATCCGGCTGCTTTCAGAAGCAATCAGAAAATGTAATAAAGGCAGAAACCGGATTCTTATGGGAGCAGTCGTTTTATGCATTCTTACACTGGCATTTGTCTTTGGTACGGCTTACGGGAAAATAAATGCAGAATATATGAAAAATATCCGGATGGATGGAACAACGGCATCCTCTTACATAGAAGAGGGAACAAAGCAGCAATATGAAAAAGTCCGTTCCTTGGGATATGTAAAAGAAACTGGAAGAAGAATGAAAATGGGGGAAGCCGCAGAATCTGGAAAGAAAGAATCTATCTGTTCTATACAGGTACTGGATCAGACTGCATGGGAAAAGATGATGAAGCCCGCTTATACCGGTATCCACGGAACATATCCGGAAAAACAACAGGAAATCATGCTTTCGGTAAAGACATTAAAAAAGCTTGGAATTGATAATCCGAAAAGAGGGATGAAGATGGCACTTGATGTATCGATCAGCTTTTTTCAGACAGAAAAAGAAGAGTTCGAATTATCAGGCTGGTACAGTGCTTATACAGAAGGCAATGGAAGCAGCAAAGTAATCGGATATGTGTCAGAAAAGAAACTGAAGGACTGGGGGTATGATATCGAAGAAGGTTCGGATATTCTGATCTGTCCGTCGAATGACATGGACTGGAAGGAGACAGAAGAAAAATTATACGAAGATGTACCGATGAAAGACAATTCCCAACAGATCATTGCGACAGATACGGCAAAGAACCGGGCAGTAAAAGAGATGACGGGAAGTTATGGAATGGCAGCAGTAGAGGCGGTTGTGATTATCTGTGGAATGTTTTTGCTTGTTTACAATGTGATGCAGATCTCCATGTCGGGTGATATCCGGCAGATGGCGCTGCTTCATACGATTGGTACAACGAAAAAGCAGATCCGTAAGATTTATATCCGGCAGATCATGCGGACGATAGTGCCGGGAGGTATTGCAGGCACAGGATTGTCGGTCCTGTTGCTGAGATATCTGATACCGGAACTATTGGGAAGGCAGTATCTGAATGGATATGGAGGTGCAGAAGAACTGCAGATTTTCCGTATGGAAATATTGCTGTTAGCGGTGGTATTCACGTTGCTGGTAATCCTGGGTGCATCGGAACAGGTGATCCGGCAGACGGTAAACAGAACCTGTATAGAAGGAATGTATTATACGGAGCAGACGGGAAGAAAGAGATGGCATCGTGGAAGGTCAGATCAGGAAAAAGCTATTTTTAATTATTCAGGCGTTCGAAAGAAGACTCAAGGGAAAGGTCAAGCAGATAAAGGAGCAACCTTAAACAAGAAAAAAAGAAGTGAAACACAGGAACTGTGTTTTATGGCATGGAAGAACGTTACAAGGTACAGGCAGAGATTTGTCATCACAGTCATTTCACTGTTTCTGGGAATAGAAATGTTTCTGATCGTTATGGTGATCACAGACGGAAGTGATTATGCCAATATCATCAATCAAAGACCGGATTTTCTGATCGCAGGAGCATTCAGCGAGTTTGCACAAAAAGAGGGAAGTGGAACAGAATATCAGACACAGACACCTGACCAGGATCCACTGAAATCAGAAGGGGACTATTTCGAACTTTTATATGACAATGACTATGATGAATTTTCACCGATATCTGAAAAGGTGCGGAAACAATTATGGAACCTTGATGGTGTGAAGAAAAAAGAGTCTTACATAACAGAAGGAGCCTACATGCTTTCCACCATATCCAGAGACGGGATACGTCCACTGGAAAAGGATACTTATCTTGGGAAAAATGTGGAATATGCAGAAGAAAGCAGTGTTGATTATGACTCCGGGGCAAAGATGATTGAAGGCCTGGATGCCGATACCGTTCAGATTGTCAGCGAAAATGAGTTAAAAGCATTAAAAACATATGTAGAAAAGAACAAACTGAAAGTCGATATGGACAGTCTGGAAAATGGAACAGGAGTAATGATCATTCATGATCATAAGCTGTCACAAAAGCAGGAAAAACAGGCAGAAAAAGCAGTGGGAGAAACGGTGTGTTTGTCTCCGTTAAAGAACAAAGAAGCATGTATCCGGTGGAATTCCATGACGGACAAAGAAAGAGACAAGGAAGATGAGAGAATAAAAGCAGAAACACCGTCTACACAATATACGTTAAGCGGCTATCTGGATAATCAGGCAGATGGATTTCCTGAAATTCATCAGACATGGCATGGAGCAGAAGGAGATATCTATTATCTGGTCAGTGAAAAAGGATTTGAAAGATTACCAACAGAGAAAAAGACTTTCTGCATGAAATTGAATGTAGAGAAGAAAAAAGAAAAGCAGGTCATGCATGAAATCCAGAAGATTCTTTCGGAAGAAAATCAGCGGCGGAAAAGCAGTACACAGACAAGTCCGGACGGCGAAGGAGAAGCAGGGATTTTCTATATTGCCAGATCAGATCTTATGCAGAAAAGTGCAGACTATATCCGCGGAAACAGGATTATATTCGGAAGTATCAGTATGATATTGTTGTGTGTCGGACTGGTTAATTATTTCAATATTGTATTTACGGGAATCGTGGACAGAAAAAAAGAGCTGGAGATTATGAGAAAGATTGGAATGACATACCGGCAGGAAAGAAAGCTGTTCCTGTTGGAAGGCAGCTATTATGTGCTGTTCATTGCAGGTCTTGTGATGTCAGTTGGATCAATCGTGTTAAAGGGAATCGAAGTATATATGAAAAAACAGCTTTCTTATTTTACATTTCATTATCCGGTTGGATGGATTATTGGAAGTATCGTAATTCTGGAAATATTGTGCGTTACAATTTGTAACCTACTTGTATTGAAAAAAATGAAAAAGTAGGTTAAAATATTAGCGGGTGATAGTATAATGGAAATGAAAAATGTATATAAAAGTTTAAATGAACAAAAATTGTATTATGAGCAGGAGCTGATAAGAAAGAAAAATGTATTAAAAGACACAAAAGAAGAAAGAAAAAACATTACAATTAAAAAGATTCATGGAGAATTATATTATTATGCACAGTGCAAAAGGGCGGGAAAAGTAAACAGTCAATATTTAGGTCCTGTAATTCCGGGAACAATTGCGGATATAGAAGAAAAACAAAATAAAATAGAATGTCTGACAGAAGAAATCAAAGAATTAGAGTGGAATATTGAAAGCTTGGAAAAAATGATGGAGTGTTACAAAAAAAGGGAAAAAAAAGAACCTGTTATGAATGAGTTCTCTTTTGAAGTATACTGGAAAGATGAAATTACAGCGAGAGTATATGTAAAGAAAAAGAAAGTGGTTGTATCACGTTATACAGAAAATCCGGGAAAACAATTATTCGCATCAAAAGAGATGACACGTTTTCAATTGGGAAAAATTCTGGAAATGAGATGTTGGGAAAAAGGAAGGCCGGATATAAATGAAATTTTAAATCATCTGGGATTATCGGAATACAATCCTTATGAAATAGTCAGAAAAACACATGGAGTAAGTTATAACGATTTTATCTGGTTTCGTTTTCCGGGAGAAAAATTGACCAGTAAAGATGTATTAGTAAGGTGAGAAGATGTTCAAAGAAGAAATTGGAAATGAGTTTATTGTGATTCAAGAGGGGGCCAGTGAGGGAACACAGATAAAGTACAGAAAAGATGGATTCTGGTATAAAAAGGACAACAGAGGACATGAAGGACGTGCGGAATATCTGGTATCAAAATTTATGGATTTTACGTCACTAAAAGCTTCGGAATATGTCACATATGAAGAGGGAACGATTAATGGAAGTTCTGGCTGCAGAAGCAGGAATTTCCTGACCGGAGAAGAAGAACTGATTACGTTTTACAGATTATATTACAATGAAGTAGGAAAAGATCTTTCAAAAGTAATCGGAAATATGGATACGATGGAAGAACGGATAGAATATGTTGTGTCATTTATACAAGAAAGCTGCGGATTAGATATACAAGAATATTTAAGTAAGATATTTACGTTGGATATGATTTGTCTGAATGAGGACCGGCATTTGAATAATCTTGCGATTATTATGAACGGAGATGAATTTACCCCGGCACCTATTTTTGACAATGGAATTGCACTTTTGACAGCAAATCAGAGCGTAAATAGGCATTTTTCTATTGCAGATAATGTAAAAAGAGTTGTAGCCCGACCATTTTCCGGTTCGCACGAAAAGATGATGGAATACTTTGGAAAAGGATTTTCTGTTGATGTGAATGCGGCTCTGGAATGGTTGGATACAGAGCCGCATTCGATGGAACGTGATGTATTAAAATATCAGATTGAACGGTATAAAGATATTCTAAAGTAATAAACATCCGAAAAAGTACTTTTTATGGAAGATTCGAAGTTTAAATAAACAACTTCACCAGCCGCGTCTTATCCAGCACAAAAATCGATACATCCATAAAAAGATGTGCCAGCAGCGTACTGAGGATGACCCCGTTGGAAGTCAACAGGAATCCGCAGTGGAATCCATACCAGCATACGATGGCAGAATAACCTCCCATCAGTACCAGAAGTGGCAAATTCTTTGCAACACCCTGCAGAGTTTCTTTGATATCTTCCAGTGTAGAATCAAAGTACAGGAAACGACCGACTGCCAGTGTGATAAAATACATGATCAGTGAATCATAGTTCGAATCATGATAGATGAACTTGATATACAATAAGATCAGAATAATATAAAAGGCAGAGATCAGCCGTACGGACGCCTTTTGTCTGGTTGGGATTGCCGTCAATGGGACGAACAGGATATCGAACCAGTTTGTCATAAATACAGAAAATACCAGGAATAAAAGTAAGATAATGTTCTGGTATTTCTGCCAGTAAAAGGCGGCCTGCGGGATCCGCTCATCAATAATATAATAAAGTGACAGGAACAAAAGTACCGAAGTACTGGAGAATACCATCTCATAAAAGCTTTCAATAAGCGAGATTTCTTTTACTTTATGTATATGATTCAGTTTCCGGACTTGCCTTGGGGTCAGATCCTGTGTGTTGAGTTTAAAATGTTTCTTAAGCTTCGCTGCCAGAATAACGATTGCAAGCACCGCAATCAGACAGAGCAGGGAGACGAGCATAAAGCCTCCGGCATTCTTAAAGTTAAAATAATGGATCAGATAATATTGGAACATATTATACGCCTTCTTTGTTTTGAGATTGATAAAAATATTTCGCTGCTGATGGTTACAGCGGCGGAATATTTTTTCGGTTACCTATTGTAGCACTTTGAAAAAATATTGCAAATGCAGCTGCATGAGACAGGAAAAATTTAAAACGAAAAAAAATCAAAAAAACTGTTGACATATCGAGAAGAGTGGTATATACTTAATTTCGTTGCTGAGGTACACAACAAACCAAAGCAAATAAATAATATGTGCGCGTAGCTCAGCTGGATAGAGCGTCTGGCTACGGACCAGAAGGTCGGGAGTTCGAATCTTCTCGCGCACGTATGAGAAACCCTTGTTTGACAGTAGGTCGGATGAGGGTTTTTTGCTGTGTAAAAATCCATAGCGTTATAAGAAGCTGTGGATCGCTGTATTGACAGATTTCGGAAAAATATGTTAAGGTTACAGGGTAAAAATAAAATAAAGATTGTGTGAGGTGTCAGTCGGAATCATTTTAGTCAGAAATAATCCGACTGGTGAAAAGGGAAACAGGTGAGAATCCTGTACGAACTCGTCACCGTATTTTGCGAGCCGAAGCTATATACCACTGGGATGACCGGGAAGGGAGCTTAAGCGTCAGAGCAATAAGCCGGGAGACCTGCCTTTCGCAGTACAGGAATGAAAAGTTCAGGCCACGAGAAATTGGCAGTACGAAATGGAGCACAGAACTGTATGTGATATGTGAATATGGTATAATACAGTTTTATTTTCGTTGTCTTCGTTTTCTGGCGGAGGCTTTTTTATTGCCATACTTTCGAAAGGAGCTGCCAGAAGCAGATTCTGTAGCCATCAAAGTATGCAAAAGAAGAAAAGCAGCCGGAAAGCTATAAGAAGAACAATGAAAGTGGCAGAGTTTTTTGTATCTCGTGTATTGACAATCGGAAAATCAGGAGGTAAAAGAAATGAAAAAGAAACTGGTAGTGTTATTATTATCAGCAGCTATGTGTGTAACAGCACTTGGCGGATGTGGAGCAAAATCAGACAGCTCCGACAGCGGCAGTGACAAGAAGACAGAGGCTTCTTCAAAAGATGAGGATCAGAAGGCAGCAGATGCAGTTGCAAAGAAGATTGACGCCATCTATGTACAGGAAAGAAATGACAAGACAGATGAGCAGTGTAAAGAAGCGAAAGAAGCGTGGGACAAATTGACAGATGCACAGAAAGAACTGGTAGAAGGTGAAAATGCAGATCCGGATTATTTCGGAAGAGATACAGGAGATGCTTCTCTGGATGATCCGTTAAATGAAGATAATATCGGAGAGAAAGAACTTCTGGTGGTAAGTTTTGGAACATCATTCAATGCAAGCCGCGCAGCTGATATTGGAGGAGTAGAAAAAGCACTTCAGGCAGCGAATCCGGACTGGTCTGTAAGAAGGGCATTTACAGCACAGATCATCATCAACCATGTACAGGCAAGAGATGATGAGAAGATCGACAATATGGATCAGGCTTTAGAGCGTGCAGTAAAAAATGGTGTTAAAGAACTGGTTGTACAGCCAACACATCTGATGCATGGTGCAGAATATGATGAATTGACAGAAGCAGTTAATAACTACAAGGATAAATTTGAATCTGTTAAGATTGCAGAACCTCTTCTCGGAGAAGTTGGAGCAGATGCAACAGAAATCAATGCAGATAAAGCAGCAGTAGCAGAAGCAATTACGGCAGAAGCTGTAAAGACAGCAGAATATGACAGTCTGGATGCAGCAGCAGAAGACAGCACAGCATTTGTATTCATGGGACACGGAACATCGCATACAGCAAAGATCAGCTATTCCCAGATGCAGACACAGATGGAACAGCTTGGATATAAGAATGTATTCATCGGAACTGTAGAAGGTGAGCCGGAAGAGACATCATGTGAAAATGTAATCGAAAAAGTAAAAGAAGCAGGATATAAGAATGTAATTCTCCGTCCGCTTATGGTTGTAGCTGGAGATCATGCGAATAATGATATGGCCGGAGATGATGATGATTCATGGCTGAGTCAGTTCGAGGCATCTGAGAACTTTGACAGTGTGAAGACACAGATCGCAGGACTTGGAGAAATTGATGCAATCCAGCAGTTATATGTAGCTCATACGAAAGCTGCTATAGATGCACAGTAAGAACCGAAACAGACCTGAATAATATATTAAAGGGAGACAACAATGTTGAAAAAGAGATTAATAGCAGTTATTTTGTCGGTGGTAATGTCGGCAGCAGTATTTACAGGATGTGCCAGTAAGGATGACAGTAGTAAATCAGACAGTGGCTCAACAAAGACAGAACAGCAGGAGTCAGACAGCAAAAAAGAAAAAACAAAAGATTCGGAATCTGAACCGGCAAAGGCACCAATTGAAGATGGAATCTATACTGCAGAATTTAAGACAGACAGTACGATGTTTCATGTAAATGAAGCGGATGAAGGAAAAGGAACACTGACTGTAGAAGATGGAAAGATGACGATACATATTAGTCTCGTATCAAAGAATATTGTAAATCTGTTTCCGGGTACAGCAAAAGAAGCACAGAAAAAAGGTGCTGAACTTTTAGAGCCGACTACAGATGAAGTTACATACAGTGACGGGACTACGGAAGAAGTTTATGGATTTGATGTTCCGGTTCCGGCATTGGATGAAGAATTTGATCTGGCACTGATCGGAACAAAAGGGAAATGGTATGATCACAAGGTGAGTGTGACCAATCCCATAAAAGCGGAATAAGGTATTATAGTAGCATAAAAACTCTTATTTTTCATAGATTGTACAGAGTACAGATATGGAAGATAAGAGTTTTTTTATTATTTTCACAGGTTCGAAAGAAAATGCCGCGGAAGATTTTGTGTACACAAAAAGTCTCTATAAGAAGTTTTCAATAATGTAGATTATAAGTAGAACAAAGTTGAAAAAAAGTAGTGAAAATGCATAAAAAACATAATAATTACTGGACTTTTATGTGAAAATACACTAATATTGAATTAACAGTAAAACGAAATAAAAACAGGAAGGAAACAAGCGGATGAAAGGAAATGTAATTGTAGGACAATCTGGGGGACCAACTGCAGCAATCAATGCCAGCCTTGCAGGTGTATATCGGACAGCGAAAGACCGTGGAGCGAATAAAGTGTATGGAATGCTTCATGGAATTCAAGGGTTATTAAAGGAAAAATATATTGATCTGTCTGATCATATTAAGACAGAACTTGATGCAGAGTTATTAAAAAGAACACCGGCTGCATTCTTGGGTTCATGCAGATATAAGCTTCCGGAGATCCATGAGAACAGGGAAGTATATGATAAGATATTCGAAATTCTGGACAAATTGGATATCGAGGCATTTATTTATATCGGTGGAAATGATTCTATGGACACAATCAAAAAATTATCTGATTATGCCATTGTATTTGGTCATGCGATCCGTTTCATTGGGTGTCCGAAGACGATTGATAATGATCTTGCCCTGACTGATCATACACCGGGATATGGAAGTGCAGCAAAATACATCGGAACATCGATGAAAGAGATCATACGTGACAGCTTCTGCCTGGAATATGAAAAAGGTGTGGTATCCATTGTTGAGATTATGGGAAGAAACGCAGGATGGCTGACAGGATCTGCAGCATTGTCACAGGGTGAAGACTGTGAAGGACCAGATCTTATTTATCTGCCGGAAATTCCGTTTGATCTGCAGTTATTTGGGGAAAAGATCAAACAGTTATTGCAGGAAAAGACATCGATCGTGGTTGCGGTATCGGAAGGAATCCGCACTGCAGACGGGACATATGTATGCGAACTTGGCAACAGCATAGATTTTGTGGATGCATTTGGTCATAAGCAGTTATCAGGAACGGCTTCGTATCTTGCAAGTTATATTGCCGGTGAAATTGGTTGCAAAACGCGTGCGATTGAATTAAGTACACTGCAAAGAGCTGCGTCTCATGCAGCTTCCAGAGTTGATATCCTGGAAGCATATCAGGTTGGCGGAGCCGCAGTAAAAGCAGCAGATGAGGGAGATACCGGAAAGATGGTTGTTCTGAAGCGTCTGTCCGATGATCCATACCAGTGCGGAACAGAAGTAAAAGATGTACATAAGATTGCAAACGATGAAAAGCTTGTACCAAGAAGCTGGGTAAACAAAGAAGGTACTTATGTAACGAATGAGTTTATTTCTTATGTACGTCCACTGATACAGGGAGATGTATCACCGGTTATGGTAGATGGAATTCCGAGACATCTGTATACACCGAAGGAATTAAGTCATAGATAAAAAATACAAATATAAGTAAAAAAGAATAAAAGACGTCTTGCTTTGAGATTTCATGGCAGACGTCTTTTGAGTATATTCAAAAAAATCTCCTTCAAAAAAATATAATTGAAAAATAAAAAAAGGTCTTGAAATTTCGAAAATAATCGGGTAATATATGATCAATCTATATTTTCAAGATAGATTCGGTTAATTAATCTATAAAGATTCTATAACTTGTGTGAGGGTTCAACAATTTACCATTTATAAAAACTGAAGAGAAGAATTGAGGTGGTATGCATTGCAGCAAAAAGAAAACTATGATGTACTGCGCCTGATCGAACATGGACAGATGTGTTATATCAGCTCTGAAAATGTACAGGGAAAGAACATTGCCCGGCATTTGAAGTATCATCCGGTAATGGAGAAGAGAGATTTGTTCCTGCTGCTGAAAGAGATTGCAGAACAGTTGAGCCTGATCCACAGATGCAGGGGGAATCCATGTTATCAGTATGTGAATCCATACAGCATTATTATGGCAGAAGATGGAAGAATCTATTTTCTGGACATGCAGGCAGAATCAAACAGGGAACAGGTCGTCTTTATGCAGAGACGTGATATCCGGGAATATTTTCTTCCACCAGAAGAAAACTATTATCAGCATGCCAGTAAAGAACTGGATATCTACGGGCTGGGGAAGACATTTCAATACATTCTTGCATCGGTGGAAGCAGAGCCGCGTCTGAGCGGACGGGAAGAAAATAGACTGCAGAGAATGATTTCAAAAACGATGGGAACAAAGGGATCCCATTATCAAAGTGTATCAGAACTTCAAAAATATATTCCAAGAGAGAAAGAAAAAAAGAAGAAAGAAGGAATGAATGATAAGGGAAAAAGAAGCTGGAGGGTGTGCATAACTATAATTCTTGCTTTGGCGGCAGGGGGATATTTTTTTCTGCATCAAAGAAAAAGTCTCTCTGATGTAATCGCAAAAGAACAAAAAGGATCAGAGGTATGTGAAATAAAAGTAAACGGAAATGCATCTGAAAAAAGCGAAGGGAATGCGGCAGAAGAACAAACTGTTATGCAAAAAATCAGGAACCGGGATGAAGAATATCTGGAACTTGCCCTGGCGTATTTTCTGAATGTCGGAGATATGGAGAAAAGCCGTTCCTGTCTGAATGAACTGGAGAATGGGATCCTTGCGGATGATTTGAAGATTTTAATCGAAGCATATGAGAATCAGGAATGCCAGGAAGATGAAAAGGACTATAAAATGAGACTGGAATATCTGGAAAAAGTATGGGAAAAAAGAAGCAGTGTGTCGGGAGAAAAGAAAAAGCAGGAAATCCAGTGTCTGGTCAGGGGATATGGGATTCTGGATGATAAAGAAAGTGTAGAGAAGGTGCTGGATCTTGTAAAAGAAGGGATGAAGAGTGAGTATCTGAATGATTCCGTAAAAAAAGAATTTCTGCAGTATCAGGCTGCAGCGTATGAGAAAAAAGAGAAGAAAGAAGAAGCAGCCCAAATTTATACTGAAATATTGAAAATGGAGCCGCAGAGTGGCAACAGAGAAGCTTTGTATAAGAAGATAGTACAGTTATATGAAGCGGCAGGAAGACGTGACATGGCGGTTGATACTTGTATTCAGGGGATTGATGAGCTGAAGGAATCGCAGGATCTGAAATTGCTGCATATAAGATTCATGTGTGCGGATGCAGCGGTCAGCAGGGAGGAGTGTGGAATGAAGATTAAAGAATATATGAGAGCGGACATGAATTTACCAGAGAATGAGGCATTTAAAAAACTGCAGAAAGAATATGAAATCAAGGTGGAAGGAGAAGAGGTATGGGTAGGAAGATAAAAAAAGCAGCGGTAGTTATGATGGTGGGGATGATGATGGGAGCGCAGCTCTCAGATCTGTCAACATTTGGGATGTCGGTGCAGGCAGAGACAGAAAAGAAAGATCCAGATAAAGATTTTAAGGAAGAAGGAAAAAATTCGGATAAAGATTTAGAGGAAGATGATAAAGACCCAGATAAAGATTTTAAGGAAGAAGAAAAAAATCCGGATAAAGATTTAGAGGAAGATGATAAAAATCCAGATAAAGATTCTGAAACGGATGATAAAGGCGATGAAGACAAAGAAGATAAAGAACCAGAGGAGGAGCAGGAAAAAGAGCCGGTAATTTTCTATCATGTAGAATGTAATGGATCAGATGGGAAAAATGGATATTATATCAATCGTCCGGATGGAAGTATTACCCATTTGAGCAAAAGAGGTGTAACAAGATATTTGTTTGAGAATGGAAACGGAGAAATACAGGAAGGTATATTGGGAAAATTAAATGAAAGATACTTTCTGAAGCAGATGAATTTTACCAATGGTAGAAATGAACTGGAGATATGGATGGAAGATGAAGAGGGACACATGGTAGAAAACTCAGAAAGCAGAAAAGAATTCTGGCTTGATGATACAAAACCAGAGGTTCAATTTGAAGTATCAGGTGGTTCGGATGTGTGGCATAAAGAGGCGGCAGAGATTCAGATAGAAGCTTTTGATGGGGCAAAGGGCAGTCAGATTGGAGAAATTATATGTAAAACAGGAGAACGGGTAATTGGAAAAGGCAATAAAGAAACTGAAAAATTTTTAATAGAAGAAGAATCAAAAAGTGGAGAAGGAATTCCGATAACAATTATTGTAACAGATCTTGCAGGAAATCAGACTACAGTAAAAGATAAGATCTTTATTGACCGGACTGCTCCGAAAGCATCAATACAAGGCATACAGGATTATATGATCACCAGTAAGCCGGTTAAAGTGAATTATCTGGCGGAAGAAGAAAATGAATTTCAGATGGTGCAGGCATATGTTTTAAAGGAAGATGTAATCGGTAAAAAACAAGAAACAGCCGTAGCGGGATGGAAGGTGGGACGGTCAGAGGAATCAGGAAAAATAAGGAAAGAAAGCAGTCAGATACTAACAGAAGATGGAAGGTACAAACTTCGGATGGATGTAACAGATCTTGCAGGAAATGAAAAGCATGTGGAGCGTCAGATAATCATAGATAAGGAAAATCCGGTGATTGCACATATAGAGGAGCTTGAAGGGAAATATTTAAAATATTTTCAGTGGAACTATATGGAAGAAGATTGGATCAGAGATTTTACCAGTTATACTTACGTTATGAAACTGGATGATGCAATATACCGGCCGGGAGACAAGATTGAAAAAGAAGGTGTGCATACACTGGCGGTCGAAGCAGTGGACTCAGCGGGCAATAAGAGTGAAATAAGAGTCAGATTTGTAATTGATCATACACCGCCGGTAGTCAGATTTGAAAATATTAAAGAAGGGGAAAGTTATGAGAAGGAAAGAAAATTTTATGTCAGAACGGAAGAACCGGAAGATCAGATTGAATACATTAAGATTAATGGAAAGAAGCAAAAGAATGAAAAGCAAAAAGCTGTTTATGAGTACAAGGTAGAAGAGGCAAAAACGTATGAAGTAGAAGTAAAGGCTGTGGACCTTGCAGGGAATGAACAGGTTTCAAGAATTGGATTTCAGGTAGAACCGGAAAAGACGCTTTTTCAGAAGATAGCAGATCCGGTGCGGAAATATATTTTTTATGGAAATAAGAAAACGGTAAAAGCAGAGAATCAGTTGAAAGGAGAGAGGAATAAAAGAAATAGTAAAAGCATGTTATGGGGAAGTTTTACGATGGTATGCGTAATGATGGGAATTGTGTTCTGGAAACGAGAACAGTTAAAGCGTATATTGAAAAAAGAACATCCAGAAAAGGCAGACAACAAAGATATGTAAAATGCTTCCATAAAAGGGAGGATGCCGGGTAACCGCTTTCGCGATTCCCGGCATGTATTATGAAAAAGTTTATTCCAAATAGTATTTACATACTAGATAATGTCTTGTGTATTTCTTTGATGATTATAGTATAAAAAAGACCTATGAAGAAAGAATGTTAAAGTAGTGAAAGAATTTTGAAAGATAAATGAACAAATTGTGAACACGGGATTTTACAAAGATTTTGTTGGAAAACAGAGGAAAATAGATTATACTAATAGAAGTCAATTTTGAAGAAAGAGGAGAAAAGAAGAATGAAATATATTTCTTTTGCCATTCCGTGTTACAATTCACAGGACTATATGGCTCATGCGATAGAAAGTATTCTTCCGGGTGGAGAAGACGTTGAAATTATTATCGTAAATGACGGATCAAAAGACAGAACATCAGAGATTGCTCACGACTATATGGAAAAATATCCTACAATTGTTAAAGTAGTAGACAAGGAAAATGGTGGACATGGAGATGCTGTAAACTCCGGACTGACATATGCCACCGGCAAATATTTTAAGGTTGTAGACAGTGATGACTGGGTGGATGAAGATGCACTTCATAAAATTCTGGAAGTGTTACGCCATATGGAAGAAGATGCAATGGAATTGGATATGCTGATTGCCAACTATGTATACGAGAAAGTTGGAGCAGCGCACAAGAAAGTAATCCATTACCGCAATGTATTGCCGCAGGATGAGATTTTCCGTTGGGATGATATGGGACATTTTCATCTGGATCAGTATATTCTGATGCATTCAGTTATCTATCGCACCGATATGTTGAAATTAATCCAGCTTCATCTGCCGAAGCATACATTCTATGTGGACAATATTTATGTATATTATCCACTTCCACATGTGCGAAAGATTTACTATATGGATGTAGATTTTTACAGATATTTTATCGGACGCGAGGATCAGTCGGTTAATGAGAAAGTAATGATCAAAAGGCTGGATCAGCAGATATTTGTCACAAAGACAATGATTGATATGTATCAGTTGAAAAACATCGGAAGTAAGAAATTAAGACAGTATATGTTGAATTATCTGGCAATCATGATGACAGTTTCTTCTATTCTTTGTATCCGTTCCAAGAATAAAGAAAATCTGGAGAAGAAAAAGGAATTATGGCAGTATCTGAAGAAGAAAGATCTGCGCAGTTTTATAAAGATCCGCTATGGAATTCTCGGGCAGACGATGAATATTCCGGGAAAATCCGGACGTAAGATATCGTCACTGGCGTATACAGTTGCAAGACGTCTGATTGGGTTTAATTAATTGTTTCTATTTAATTTATCATGTCGGCTATCACCGATCGGAATAAACTTACAAGGTCCTATCCTGTGCTGACTCCAACATGGGGAAATTCTAAAGCAAAAAAGTTGACCTAAAAACGAGCTCACAAAAAATCCAAACTCGACATTCGTCTCAGACAGTGGATTTTTTGTGAGCAAACGGTCAACTTTTTTACTTAAGAATTACCAGCCATGAGTCCGTATGCACAGGATAGGACCTTGTAAGTTTATTCCTGCGGTTTCGCATGCCATAATAATTAAATGGAGAACTGTAACCTTTTATTACAGTTCGGGGATCTGGCTTAGTGAATTAAGTAGAAATCTCCCCTAAAATAATTTTCAATAGTACTTTATCCAACATAATCGTCCGGTTCCAGGGGTTGATGATGATACCCTGAATGTCATCGGTTGTAATGGCAGAACTAAATAACTGTTTCATATCAGTAAGAAATGTAGACATTACGCTTCCGGAACCTTTGA
>CAKRAT010000035.1 GCA_934295165.1 uncultured Dorea sp.
GCTGATTGTCACTTCATCCTCCAGGAACTGATTGCTGACGCAAAGGCTGTCATATGGTATCAGTGTATGATTCGTCAATGGATACTTTGCCCCTTTGATACTGAAACCAAATACTTCCTCGCCTAACGGGAACACAGAAAAATACGGTCCGTAAGTTTCTCCTTTTTTCAGATGGGTTTCCCCGCCTCCGATCAGACAGATCTTATTCTGGCTGTCCATGATCACAGCATCAATACCAGCTTTAAATGGGATTGCCAGGCTCTGCACATTTGCCCATAGATGATCAATACGTCCCCCGGTTGCCCCTAAGATCAGAATCTCTTTTGCTCCTAATGTCATAGCGAGTCTGATTGCAATTTCTGTATCAGATGCGTCTTTTACCGGATTGAATTCCCTGATCGGCACATTTGTCTCATTACGATAATAATCTCCGATTTCTTTTTTTACACTGTCGAAATCTCCCACGATATAATTCGGCAGAATCTGATGTCTGTAAAGGAACTCCATACCTCTGTCTACACCAATTACATACTGGTTTTCCTCTTTTTCAAGAACAGATAATACAAATTCTTCATTCAGTTCTCCGCCGCTGATAATCACAATTCTCTTACTCATAACTTTTCAGTATCTCCATGAATTTTGCAGTATTTTCCCCGGCATCTCCTTTGAACACTGCTGATCCGGCAACGATCACATTCGCTCCCGCATTCAACACCTCTTTGACATTCCCTGTATAGATTCCGCCATCTATCTGAATATCCGTATCCAGATTCTTTTCCGTCAGCATTTTGCGAACCTCCCGTACCTTATCCAATGTTTCCGGAATGAATTTCTGTCCGCCAAATCCCGGATGCACACTCATAATCAATATCATATCCACCTCATCCAGATATGGTACAAGTTCTTCTGCCGCCGTCTCCGGCTTAACTGCAAGTCCGGCCTTCATTCCGCATTCATGGATCTTATCCAGCGTCGCCTTCACATCTTCACATGCCTCCAGATGTACTGTGAGCAAATCAGCCCCTGATTGCTGAAATGCTTCTACATAACGGATTGGTTCCGTTACCATCAGATGTGCATCTATGATCTGTTCCGTCGCATTTCGGATAGATGCCATGACCGGCATTCCGAACGAGATACTCGGTACAAATATCCCATCCATTACGTCAAAATGGATATAGCTGGCTCCATTTTCCTCCGTTTTTTTCATTTCCTGACCTAAAACTTTGAAATCTGCCGCCAGTATCGACGGTGACAATACATATTTCATGATCAGTACCTCCTCTTATTCTTCAATTCCTCATACATTTCTATATAATTCTGATAGCGTATCTTATGTATTTTTCCGGCAGCCAGTGCTTCTTTTACCGCACAGTCCGGTTCATGTACATGATCACATCCATTGAACTTACACATACCTTCATATTCCCGGAATTCCGGGAATAAATATTTTAAATCTTCTTTTTCATACTCATTGACATAAAGGGAACTGAATCCCGGTGTATCCATAATATATGAATTTTCATCAATTGCAAATAACTCCGAATGTCTCGTTGTGTGTTTTCCACGCTCGATCTTTGTACTGATCGCACCCGTCTCCATCTCTGCTTCCGGCTGCAGAATATTAATAATGGATGATTTCCCCACACCGGACGGGCCTGCGATCGCCGTTGTCTTTTCTTTCAAAAGCCTGCGGATATCTTCAATCCCCCGTTCTTCTTTCGCACTGACGAATACCAGCGGATATCCACATGCTTCATAGATTGCTTCCAGTTCCTTCACCTGCGGATCTGTTGCAATATCTTCTTTGTTAAAGCATAATACAACCGGAATCTCCTTGCTTTCCATCATAACCAGAAAACGGTCCAGCAGATTAAAGTGTGGATCCGGTTTCGTGATTGCAAAGACCACCAGTGCCTGATCAATATTCGCCACTGCCGGACGGATCAGTTCATTTTGTCTCGGAAGTACTTTTACAATATTACCTTTTTTTTCAGATTCATCCAGAATCTCAATCTCTACGTTATCCCCTACCAGAGGCTTGATCTTTTCCTTTCGGAATACGCCCTTGGCTTTACACTCATAAACGCCAGATTCTACTACGTGAACGTAGTAGAATCCGGCTATACCTTTTATAATTTTTCCCTGCATAATTTTTACTGACCAGTCGTGGTTCCTTCACTGGTATTTGATCCATTCTGGTTATTATTATCTCCTGTCGTTCCTCCATTTGTCGTATCCTGCGGTTTTTCTCCAAGACTTATTACATAGCTGATCGTACCGCCTTTGGAAATGTTTCCGGACGAAGGACTCATTGAAATGATGCATCCTTTTGCATAACTGTTACTATACTGTGAATCTGATACATTCGTATACAATCCGTTTTCTGCTGCCCAGCTCTTAAGTGCTGATTCCTGCTGTCCGACAAAGCTCTGGATTTCAACCTTTTCTTCCGGTTTCGGACCATTACTTACCGTAATCGAAATCGTTGTTCCAGCTGCCGCCTTGTTTCCCGGTGTTACCGTCTGGCTGATAACCAGTCCTTTTTCCACGCTGTCACTGTAATCATAGGTTACAGTTCCGACATTAAATCCATAATTCTTGATCGTGCTCTGTGCAGTCGCATCCGCCATGCCTCTTACATCCGGCACCGTCTTCTTATTACTTCCCTGGCTCACCAGCATGGTAACTGTGGAACCTTTTTCCGCCTTTGTTCCTGCAGAAGGGGTGGTACTGATGACATTGCCGCTTTCCACACTGTCATCATACTGGAAACTTGATGTCACCTTGAATCCGAAATCTTCCAGTTTTTTCTGCGCTTCCGTCTCACTCATACCGCTGACATCCGGTACTTTCTTGGTACTTCCAACCAGTCCGGAACTTACTACGACTTCTACTGTCGTATTCTTCTTCACCTTTTCACCGGCTTCTGGTGTCTGCTTGGAGATTAGTCCTGCTTTATATTTTTTCGATTCTGTTCTCTTAACCGGTTTGATTCCAAGGTCTTTCTTCTTCAGTGCTGCCTTCGCCTGCTCTTCTGTCATACCACGGATATCCGGAACCGTAACTTTTCCTGATGTATCCGAATCATCCTCTGTTGTAATTCCTCCGAATGATTTGAATACTCCTGCTGCTTTACCTACCGTAAATACAAGAATCAGTGCAATGATCGCAATCACTACAACCGTCAGGATCTTCATGATCTTATGCATATGCGGATTTACTTCATCCGCTCCCCTGCCTGATCCGTAATCGTCATATTCTCCATCGCTGTCATCTCCGTCAGCATATGATTTACCAGAATATACGTCTGTTGTATCATATTCATCATTGTATTCGTCATCATCATCATATCCATTTTGAATGTCATCCAGATCTTTATCTGTCATGATAACGGTATCCGATCCACCGCCGAGAGGTGGAATTACAACAAAATCTCCATCTGGATCTACCAGCGAATGCTTCAGATCCTGAATCAGAGCTGTTGTACTTTCATATCTTCTTTCCGAATTCTTCTGTGTACATTTTAAGATAATCTGTTCCAGACTATACGGAATATCCGAAACCAGCTCTGACGGAGGTGTAATTTCCTTCTGCAAATGTTTCATTGCAACTTCTACTGTTGTCTCTCCGTCAAACGGAACCTGACCGGTCACCATCTCAAACAACGTAATTCCAATCGAGTAAATATCACTTCTCTGATCACTGAATCCGCCTCTTGCCTGCTCCGGTGATGTATAATGCACAGATCCCATTGCATTCGTACTTACCGTATTAGAAGTTACCGCTTTTGCAATTCCGAAATCCGTAACTTTTACCTTTCCATCCTTGGAAATGATAATATTCTGCGGTTTGATGTCACGGTGGATAATCCCCGATGCATGCGCCGCACCGATACCACTGCACATCTGGATAGCAATACTGATCGTCTCTTTATGGGAAAGTCTCCCTTTTCTCTCTATATATTCTTTTAATGTAATTCCTTCAACCAATTCCATGACCATATAATAAAGGCCACGGTCTTCCCCTACATCATATACATTTACAATATTCGGATGCAGAAGTCCGGCTGCTGCCTGCGCTTCCGAACGGAATTTCCTTACAAAATTCTCATCTTCTTTATATTGTTTCTTTAATACCTTAATCGCCACATAACGGTTCAGCATCTGATCCCGGCCTTTATAGACATCCGCCATTCCACCAGCACCGATCTTACTAAGTACAGCATATCTCTTGCCTAGTACGATTCCATCTTTTACCATACACTCACCTCATCAGCAAGTGGCTCTGCCACGATAACCCCTATATTATCTCTCCCGCCATTGCTATTTGCTTTTTCTATCAACATCTGAACAGCTTCTACTACATCTCTGGAACCTTTGACAATATTAAACATATCTTCATCCTCAACCATGTTGCTGAGTCCGTCTGTACACATCAGAATAATATCACCTTTCTTCAGACGGTATTCATATATGTCCGGTTCCACATCTTCCTTTACACCGATTGCACGTGTAATAATGTTCTTATCCGGATGGTTTCTGGCTTCTTCTGCTTTGATTCCGCCAAGTCTTACCATCTCTTCTACCAGCGAGTGGTCCTTGGAAAGCTGCCGGATCTTGTCATTGATCAGGTAAAGTCTGCTGTCTCCCACATTGGCAAAATATAACGTATTACCAACAACAGTTGCCACTACAAGTGTTGTTCCCATGCCTTCCAGTTTTATATCTCTTGAAGCCGCCTCAATCAATTTATGATTTGCAATACTGATTACGCTTCTGAGGATTTCCTCGGGTTTATCCATCGGTGTCTTCTTCAGTTCATCTTTTAATACATTTACCGTATAACTGGACGCAAAGTCTCCTGCCTTATGTCCGCCCATTCCATCGGCGACCGTAAGGAGGTTTGGAAATGGTCCAACCGGTCTGTCTGTTACATATACATAGTCCTGATTGACCTCACGTCTTCTTCCTACATCAGTCATTGCATAAATTTTCATCTGTCTCTCCCTCGCTTTTGGCTGCGTGTCTACGGCGCAGCTGTCCACAGGCCCCGTCAATATCAGAGCCTCTTTCCCTTCTTATAGTAACATTAATTCCGTTTTTTTCAAGTTTATTTTTAAATTCCAGGGCATTTTTGCGGTCTGGTTTTTTAAAATCCCGCTCTTTGACCGGGTTCACCGGAATCAGATTCAGATGACAGTTTCTTCGTTTTAAAATTGCCGTCAGTTCTCTGATATCGTCCAGCTGGTCATTCACTCCTGCCACCAGACTGTACTCAAATGTAATCCTTCTCCCTGTTTTATCGAAATAATAGTCACAGGCTTCCAGAACCTCCGACAGATCGTATTTATTTGCCACCGGCATCAGTTTCTTACGTTTTTCCTGACTCGATCCATGAAGGGAAAGTGCCAGCGTGATCTGGAGTCCTTCTTCTGCAAGTCTCTTCATATTCGGAACAATTCCACAGGTCGATGCCGTAATATTTCTCTGACTGATATTCAGTCCATGTTCATCACTCAGCATATGAATAAACTTCACGAAATTATCATAATTATCTAACGGTTCTCCGGTTCCCATAACTACCACATTGGATACTCTCTCTCCTGTAATCTTCTGAATATGATAGATCTGTCTTAACATCTCAGACGTCTCCAGACTTCTTACCAGCCCTCCGATCGTCGATGCACAAAATCTGCATCCCATACGGCATCCGGCCTGTGACGAGATGCATACGGAATTACCATAATTATATTTCATCAGAACACTTTCTACCATATTACCGTCTTCCAGTTCAAACAGGAACTTCTCAGTCGGATCCACTTTCGATATCTGATGATCGGTCATCTTCACTTTCCGAATCTCATAGTTTTCTTTCAACTTCTCACGCAGCCCTTTGGACAAATTTGTCATCTCATCAAAATCATCTGCCAGCTTTACATGAAGCCATTCATAAATTTGTTTGCTCCGAAATGCTTTTTCTCCGATTGCAAGCATCTCTTCTTTTAATTCATCATAATTATAGGAACATATATCTTTCTTACTCATGATTCACCTTTTTTAATATTGCTATATAGAATCCGTCTCCTGCGTTCTGTCCCGGAATCATCTGTTTTTCTTTCACCAGCTCAAATTCCGGATATTCTTTCAGGAACCACTCTACATTTCCCTCATTCTCTTCTCTGTGTATTGTGCAGGTACTATATAAAAGTTTTCCATCTGGCTTTACATAGTCCTTTACCACCGACAGGATCTTCCGCTGTAATTCCACCAGATCTGCTTCCGTCTTCTCATTCATTTTATAACGCAGGTCCGGTTTCTTGCCAAGCACGCCAAGCCCGGAACACGGAAGATCTGCGATCACGATATCAGCTGCTTCTTTCTTATCCGGGTCATATGTAGTTGCGTCCCAGCATACTGCATCAATATTCGTAAGACCGCTTCTTTCGATATTCTCCCGGATCAGATCCACCTTATACTCCGTCAGATCTCTTGCTTCCACATGGCCCGTTTCTTTCAAAAGTTCTGCCATATGTACCGACTTTCCTCCAGGTGCTGCACATACATCCAGTACCTCATCTCCTTCTTTTACTTCCGACCATAATGCTACCTGCATAGAACTCAAATCCTGCACTTGATAAAGCCCCTCACAGAAGCTTGGAAGTACAGACAGGTGATCATATCCTGATAGATACAGCGCACATGGAATCTCCGGCACTTCACCAACCGTCACACCTTCTTTTTCCAGAATCGCAGTCAGATCTGCTTTTTGGATCTTGTGTTCATTAAAGCGGACTGTCAAAGGCTTTTCTTCCAGAAATGCATCTCCGATCATCTTTACCGTCTCTTCGTCATAGACTTTCAGCCACTGCTTTACCAGCCATTCCGGCAATGAATATTTTACTGAAATATACGAAGCTTTATCTTTTTCATCCGGATAACTAATCTTGTCCAGATTCCTGCCGATATTACGGAGTACCCCATTGACGAATCCTTTCAGATTCACGAACCCTCTTTTTCCCGCAAGTTTTACTGCTTCGTTACAGATTGCCGAATCCGGCACACTGTCCATATATTTCATCTGATACACCGAACTTCTTAAAATCGTACGGATCACAGGTTTCATCTTATTTACTTTTACTTTGGAAAACTGATTAATGATATAATCAATCTCAATCATACGTTCCAGTGTTCCATTTACCACTCTTGTAATAAATGCACGTTCCCGTTTGTCCAGATATTGATATTTATCCAGAACATTCTTTATCACGATATGGCTGTACTCACCGTCTCTTGTAATCTGAAGCAGCATGTCCAACACCAATTCTCTTTCATTTACAGACGCCTGCATATGTCCTCCTCTTATATACACAATCAGGGAAGTGGTTTATCTCCCCTTCCCTTTTCATTAATGATCAATCGTTTCTTCTATTTCCTGTCAGCAGTATGATCCGCAGAAGCTGCAGGATTGCAGATGCTGCCCCGGCTACATAAGTAAGTGCTGCCGCCGTCAGAACTTTTCTGGTATCCCTGACTTCATCTTCATACAGCATTCCTGTATTGCCAAGGATCTTCAATGCCCTGTGTGACGCATCAAATTCCACCGGTAATGTCACAATCTGGAATAACACTGCAAGCGAAAATGCAAGAATTCCAAGATTGATGAACAATACAGATGTCGTACTGCTGTTAAAGAACAACCCCAGAATGATCAACGGCCATGCAATCGAACTTCCGAAATTCGCCACCGGTACCAGACTGCTTCTTAACTTCAGTGGTACATATCCTGTTGCATGCTGCACCGCATGTCCACATTCATGTGCCGCTACTCCAAGCGCCGCTACCGATGTGGAATTATAGGTTGCATCTGAAAGTCTCAATGTCTTCGTTCTTGGATCATAATGATCAGTCAGATTACCGGAAATGTGCTCGATCCGCACATCATACAGCCCTTCTCTGTGAAGGATCTGCTCTGCTGCATCCCTTCCCGTCATACCGGAATGATTCCTCACTCTGGAATATCTGCTGAATGTGGCATTCATCTTCGCTGATGCGATCAGGCAGATCACAACACCAATCAGCACTAATATATACGTTGGATCAAAATACATTGGATAATACATAATCATCAGCCTCCTTGCTCTCTATGACCTGCATTATATATGAAAATTTACCCAAATAACGGGTTTTCATACATTTTTAACAATTCTTAATCATTTGTGAAGAAAGTTCACATCCTGTTTCAATCTGGTAGCCACGTAAGAAAGCATCTGCCTCCATTCTCTTTTTTCCAGGAATCTGAAGTGCAAGTACTTTCAGAAGACCTTCTCCTGTCTGTACTGCAAATCCATCCTTCTCTACTTTTACAATCGTTCCCGGCTTTGCATCTGTATTCTCATCCAGTACTTTTGCTTCCCAGATTTTCATTACTTTGCCATTCCAGTCCGTATAAGCACTCGGCCATGGATTCAGTCCACGGATCAGACATTCAATTGCCTTCGCAGACTTGCTCCAGTCGATATCTCCAAGCTGCTTATCCAGCATCTTCGCATATGCTGTCGGGCTTTCTCCCTGCGCTTCCCATGTGGCAGTCTTATCTTCCAGTGCTTTTAATGTCTCAACACAGAGCTTTGCACCTGCTTCTGCCAGTTTGTCGTGAAGACTTCCACCGGTCTCATCTTCTGCAAGTGGTACTTCTGTCTTCATGATCATGTCACCAGTATCCAGTCCTTCGTTCATCTGCATCGTTGTTACACCAGATACTTTATCTCCGTTGATGACTGCCCACTGGATCGGAGCTGCCCCACGGTAGCCCGGCAGTAAGGATGCATGTACATTGATGCATCCGTAAGGTGTCATCTCCAGAATCTCTTTTGGAAGAATCTGTCCGAAGGCAATGACTACCATGATATCTGCATTATATTTACGAAGTTCTTCTATAGCTTCCGCTTCTCTGATCTTCACCGGCTGGAAGACCGGAATTCCATGTGCCACAGCTGCTTCTTTTACCGGTGTATACTGCATCTTACCACCGCGTCCTTTCGGCTTATCCGGCTGTGTAACTGCAAGTACCACTTCATGTCCGGCCCCGATCAGTGCTTCCAGTGTTCCGACCGAGAAATCCGGTGTTCCCATGAATATTACTCTCATACTACTCTTCCTCCTCATAATTCACGTCATGCACTTCACCTTCTACCAGTCTGGTATATAATTTACCATCCAGATGATCGATCTCATGACAGAATGCTCTTGCAAGAAGTCCTTCTCCTTCTAAGATTACTTCTTCCATATTTTCATTTAATGCTTTTACTTTTGCATAATTCGGTCTTGTAACAGTTCCTGCTTTTCCCGGAAGGCTTAAGCATCCTTCTTCTCCCGTCTGTTCACCGGATGTCTCCATGATCTCCGGATTAATCAGAACAACCGGGCCTTCTCCTACATCGATTACAACGATACGTTTCAGGATTCCTACCTGTGGTGCTGCAAGACCTACCCCCATCGCCTCATACATTGTATCCAGCATATCATTGATCAGTACCTTTGTACGAAGTGTCATCTTCGTTACTTCTTTACATTCCTTGTTCAGAACTTCATCCCCAAATTCTCTGATTGTTCTAAGTGCCATCTCTTTTGTCTCCTTTATCACTTATAATATTTGTATTTGTCTGTATTTTTATCAAACTCTTCTTTAAAAGATATTCATCGGGTTAAAGTCAAACTGTATCCTTATATTCGCAAACCCTCTGTTGATCTCGATATAGCGTTCCATATGATTCTTGATCCGCACAAGCACCGGATATTCTTCACTTTTCAGATATAAGACCTTCCGATAGACATCATTCACTTTTCCAACAGACGGACTCGCAGGTCCGATCACCTGTACCTCTCCGTCCGTGCTTACCCGGATCACATATTTCTTCAGATATTCTGCTGCCGTCGCAAGTCTGTCTTCATCCGCTCCGGTCATCAGCACTGCCATAAGCTGCGAAGCCGGCGGATATCCCATCAGGTCACGATAATCCATCTCTTTCTCATAGAAGCCTTCGTAATCCTGTCTTGCCGCCATCCGAATACTGTAATGATCCGGACTGTAGGTCTGTATCACCACTTCTCCCAGATGTCTGCCTCGTCCTGCACGTCCCGCCGCCTGTGTCAGAAGCTGAAAGGTACGTTCTCCCGACCGGTAATCATCCGAATACAGGGACATATCTGCTGCCAGAACGCCTACCAGCGTCACATTCGGAAAATCATGTCCCTTTACGATCATCTGGGTCCCGATCATAATATCTGCTTCTTCATCTGCGAACTTCGCCAGAATCTTCTCATGCCCGCCTTTATTCTTCGTGGTATCCATATCCATACGGAGAACCCTTGCCTGCGGGAACTCCCGTTTCACCATATCTTCTATCTGCTGTGTCCCTGCCCGGAAGCCGCCGATATACGGTGAACCGCATGACGGGCAATTATGAACCGTCTGTGTCTCATACCCACAATAATGACAGACCATCTTCCCGCCTCTGTGTACCGATAAAGACACATCACAGTGAGGACATTTTACTACATATCCACAGGCTCTGCAAGAAACAAAGCCCGCATATCCCCTTCGGTTGAGGAATAACATCATCTGTTCTTTCTTATCCAGACGGTCCTGCATCAGTTCTTTCAGACGGTCACTTAAGATGGAGCGGTTTCCATGCTTTAATTCTTCCCGCATATCCGCCACATATACCTGAGGAAGTTCCTGCTTGCCGGTACGGTTCTTAAGCCGCAACATCTGATATCTGCCGCATTTACATGCATAAAACGCTTCCAGAGACGGAGTTGCTGATCCCAGCACTACGCTGGCTCCTTCCATCTGTGCTCTTTCAATTGCTGTCTCTCTTGCGTGAAACCTCGGAACCTGTTCACTCTTATAAGTCGGTTCATGTTCCTCGTCAATAACAATCAGTCCCAGTTTCTCAAACGGCGTAAAAAGTGCTGATCTCGGGCCGATCATGATATCAACTTCACCCTTTTTCACCCGTTCCATCTGATCATACCGTTCTCCCTGCGACATCCTGGAATTCAGGATTGACACACGCCCGCCAAATCTTGTATAGAACCGCATCACTGTCTGATAAGTAAGTGCAATCTCCGGGATCAGTACGATCGCCTGTCTGCCTTCCCTTAAGGCTTTGGCGATCATTTCCATATATACTTCCGTCTTACCGCTTCCTGTCACACCATATAGCAGATAAGTCTTACGGATTCCCCGTTCATAGTTCTCCGAAAATGTCCGAATTGCGGTCTGCTGTTCTTCTGTATAAACAATATCTTTTTGTTCTTTCTGCTGATAAATCACCGGGTTACGGTATACCTGTTCCGATTCCAGTGCCAGAACATTCTGCTCTTCCATTGCTTTTACCACACTTCTTGTCAGATTCAGCTTATGGATCAGAAAATCATAATCCTGTTCCGGCTGATCCAGAAGTGCCGCCAGAAGTCTCGCACGCGCCCTCTGGTTCTTATGCAGATACATATCCAGCTTTTCTTTTCCTTCTTCCTCTGTTAAAAGCAGTCTTACCTTCTGCTTTTCCTTCGCCCGTTCTTTCTTTTTAATAGGAAGAACCGTCTTAAGTGCCTGGATCATTGTTCCGCCATAAGTTTCTTTCATCCATGCTGCCAGTGCGACCAGCCTGCGTTCAATTGCCATACTTTCTCCGGCAATTCTTAATATCTCCTTGATCTTCTCCGGTGCATACTCCGCACATTCCGATAATCCTATCACATAGCCGTTAGTTTCTTTATTTCCCTTGCCGAACGGAACTACAACTTCCATCCCAACCTTAAGCATCCCCTCCAGATGAGAGGGGATGCGGTATTGAAAGACTTTATCTAATTTTTCATGCGTAATATCAACGATAATATCAGCGTACATTTATTTCTTTAATTCCTCTAATACTTCCTTGATCAGAACACGTTCGTCCATGTCATACTTGACACCTTTGATCTCCTGATATGTCTCATGTCCTTTTCCTGCCAGAATGATAACGTCTCCCGGCCGGCCGTGTTCGATCGCATATTTAATCGCTTCTTTTCTGTCACAGATGGTGATGTATTTACCATCTGTCTTCTTCATACCGACTACGATGTCATCGATGATCGCCTGCGGCTCTTCAAATCTCGGGTTGTCCGATGTGATGATCGTAAAGTCGGATAATTTACCGGATACTTCGCCCATCTCATAACGTCTGGTCTTAGATCTGTTGCCACCGCAACCGAATACGGTCACGATTCTTTCCGGATGATAGTCTCTTAATGTATCAAGAAGACTTTCCAGTGCCATTGCATTGTGTGCATAGTCGATCATCAATGTGAAGTCGTCAGATACCTTGATCATCTCAATACGGCCTTTAACTCTTGCAACTTTCAGTGCCTTCTTGATATCTTCTACCGGCACACCAAAATGTCTGCATACTGCGATTGCTGTCAGTGAGTTATATACGCTGAAATCTCCCGGAATATCAATCTCTACGTCAAAATCCATAAGACCTGCCACATGATACTGTACTCCCAGATATCCTGGTCTGGAGATATGTTTTACATCTGTTGCACGGATATCTGCTTTATCAGAAAATCCGAATGTCTCAACTTCGCACGTTGCATCTTTGAAAATGTCTTCGAACCACTTGTCATCCACATTGCCGATTCCGATCCTGCTCTGTTTGAATAACAGGCTCTTGCAGTACTTATACTCGTCAAAGTCTTTGTGTTCGTTCGGCCCGATGTGATCTTCGCCGAGGTTCGTAAAGATTCCGATCTCAAACGGAATGCCGGCCGTACGGTCAAGCTTCAGTCCCTGTGATGATACTTCCATAACAACGCATTCGCATCCTGCCTCTACCATCTCTGCAAAATATTTCTGAATAGTATAAGATTCCGGTGTTGTATTATTCGCCGGAATACTCTTATCTCCGATGATCGCCTCGATCGTACCGATCAGTCCGACTCTGATACCGACTTCTTCCAGGATAGATTTGACCATATATGTTGTTGTTGTCTTACCTTTGGTTCCTGTGATTCCGATGACTTTCAGTTTTTCCGCCGGATATCCGAAATATGCTGCTGATGTCATTGCCAGCGCATAACGGGTATCCTTTACTTTGATCACTGTCAGTCCTTCCGGTGCTTCTACATCCTTTTCTACAATGACAGCTGCTGCACCTTTTTCTGCAACCTGCTCTATATATGTATGTCCGTCAGACACTGCTCCGCTGATACATACAAATACGCTGCCTTCTGATACTTTGCGGGAATCATTGATCAGCTCTGTAACTTCAATCTGGTCATCTCCCTGTACTACTTCATATTCTAAACGTTCCAGTAACTGGGTTAATTTCATCTGATTGCCTCCTATTTTCCTACAATATCATAAGTATACCATTATTTTTCCATGCAGCAAAGGAAAAATTATGTTATAGTAGTAGTTAGAATATTTTGAAAATATAAGAAAAGGGGAATGTAACTTATGAAAGCTTATGAACGATTACTGAATTATGTTGTTGTCCGCACACCAAGTGACGAAAACAGCGAAACTGTACCATCTTCCGCATGCCAGTTCGATCTTGCAAGACTTCTGGAAGCGGAGATGAAGGAACTGGGTCTTACAGATGTTATTCTGGATGACCAGTGCTACCTGTACGGAAAGCTTCCGGCTACCGAAGGCCTGGAAGACAAGCCGGCGATTGGATTCATCGCACACATGGATACCGTATCAGACTTCTGTGACCATGATATCAAACCAATTGTTACTGAAAATTATGACGGTGGTGAACTCAGGCTCGGAACAAGTGATACCATTTTAAGTCCTAAGAACTTCCCGCATCTGACAGATCTGAAAGGACGTACACTGATCACTTCTGACGGCACAACCGTTCTCGGAGCTGATGACAAAGCCGGAATCGCAGAGATCATGACAATGATCGAACGCATTCAGGAAGAAAAGATTCCTCACGGACCTCTGTGCGTAGCATTTACACCGGATGAAGAGATTGGTACCGGTGCTTCTCACTTCAACGTAGAACAGTTCGGTGCTGACTACGGCTATACACTGGACGGCGATACCGAAGGCGAGATCCAGTACGAGAACTTCAACGCATGCAAAGCGGATTTCGTGATCAAAGGATTCAACGTACATCCTGGTTCTTCCAAAGATACTATGATCAATGCAAGTCTGGTTGCTATGGAGATCAACAATGCTCTTCCATCTATGGAGACACCTCGCGGAACAGAGGATTATGAAGGATTCTACCATCTGATGAGTATGTCCGGAGAAGTTGCGGAAGCTGAGCTTCATTATATTGTAAGAGACCATGACAAAGATCTCTTTGAAGCAAAGAAAAAAACTTTGAAATTAATTGAGAAAGATATGAATGAAAAATGGGGCGAAGGCACTGTAACGCTTACCATTTCTGAACAGTACCGCAACATGGCTGAGATCATTGCTACCTGTATGCATCTGATCGACAATGCCAAAAAAGCGTGTGAGAATGCAGATGTGGCACCACTTGTACTTCCGATCCGCGGCGGTACAGATGGCTGTCAGTTAAGCTTCAAAGGACTGCCTTGCCCGAATCTCGGAACAGGCGGACATGCTTATCATGGCCCTTACGAACATATTACGGTTGAGGGTATGGATAAGAGTGTGGATGTTGTCACAGAGCTTGTAAAATTATATGCAATGTAAATATTTTCTTTTTAACGCAAGAAGACCTGCCGGTAATCGGCTGGTCTTCTTACGTTTTTATGTTTCTTCTATTTTTTTACTGTCTTTTTTTTCTGTAGATCACACTTCCAGTAAGTCCGCTGACCACAAACAACATACATAATAACAGAATTGCATTATTATCTCCTGTTTTTGCTGCTTTAGCTGCATTACCTCCCTTTACAGGAGTCTGTTTCGGCATTGTTTTTGGTGTATGACCTTCTCCACCTGATGGTGTACCTTTCTCTGCATCTGTTTCTGTATACCAGATAGAATATGTTGAGAACTTATCTGTTTCAAATGTGATTGTCTTGCCATTTAATGTTGTCGGCAAAATTTCTGCTACTCCTTCATGCACACGGATAACATAATATGTTCTCACTTTTCCTTCCGGAGCCAATAATTCATTCGGTAAATCAACAGAAATCTTTACTTTCTTACCAAGTCTTGTATTCTGTACTTTTTCAGCAGCATTATCTCCAATTGCTTTCCACATAGAGATATCCAGATACATTCCCTTCTGGAATCCTTCCTGTTCCGCCGCCTTGGCATTTGTAGCAAGAATATCTTTTACTGCGACATCCGCTTCAGATATCTTTTCAATCTCCAGATATACATGTACTTTTGTTCCATTTTCCACCTGTGCTTTTTCTTCTTCTGTCAACACATCTTTAACAATCGACTCTTTATCAAAATCCTCTACCTTTGTGGATGGTGTAGATGGTTTCACGACAATCTCTGCCTTTTCCGGAATCTCAATTGCAAAGTTCTCTATGATTGATCCCTCGTACTGTCCCATACCGCTAATCACAACGGTTGCAGTACCTGCAAGCACATTATTCTGGTATTCAACGAAGAAGTCTTTTCCTTCTTCCAGTCCTTCTATCGTCACTTCCGGTTTGATCTCTTTACCTGTATAATCAGCTTTTACAAATGCTAATTTTACTTTATCTTTCACTTCATCAATGCCGATCTTACCTGTATAGTTGATCACATAGGTATCATCTTTCAGGTTTCTGTGATCTTTGTTCGATGTTGTGACCTCTACTACATGAGATCCGTCTTTCCCCTTATTATTCAGGAATGGTTTTTCTCCAACCGTTTTCATACTTTCAGGGAAATGTACGCTTTCAAGAAGAGCTTCTTTAAATGCATATTTTCCAATGCTCTCTACACCTTCTTCGATTACCAGTGACTTTAATGTCGTTGCCTTATAAGTTCCTTCAAATGCTGACTCTCCAATTTCCTTCACATTACCAGGAATCACCAGTTCTGTAAGGTGATGTAAATGGAATGCTTTGTCACCAATCTTGGTTACAGAAGCCGGAATTGTCAGAGAGGTAAGTCTTGCTCCTGCAAAAGCGGTCTGTCCGATTTCTGTTACTGTATCCGGAATCTCCACCTGTGCCAGACGGATATTCATAGAAAATGCTCCTGCCGGAATCTTTGTCACGCCGTTTGAAAGACGGATCTTTGTAATATCATTCGCTGAGAATGCTCCTTCTCCCATCTCCACAACTGTATCCGGAAGCATTGCCTCTACCAGGTCATTGCCATAGAATGCATGATAACCGATAGATGTAATTCCTGTGAAATCTACAACAGTAAGTGCATTCTGTGCAAAAGCTTCATTTCCAATTACAGCTGCCTTTTCCGGAAGCACTACCGAAGTCATACCTTCCGGTGAATCCACGCCGAATTTTGTCACAACTACTTCATTATCCGGAATCTTAAATGCAGCTTCGCCAACTGCTGTGATATCCTGTCCGTCCGGAGTCTGATCCGGCAGTACCAGAGTCTTAATTGTCTTTCTCTTTTCCTGTCCACTTTCTGACCAGCCAGTAATCGTCGTTCCGTTATATGTAAAGTCTCCGGATGTCCATCCTGTACCGGTGAGTTTATCATATACAACTTTGTGTGAATACTGATTTACATCTGCAAAATTGTAACTTCCTTCTGTACCGGCTTCTCCGGCTTTTACTTTATCCGTTGTTTTGAATATAACAACCGACTGAATACCTGTACCTTTCTTTCCAAATATAAATGATTTCTCATTCAGTTTTAAGGTTGACGGAAGTTCTACTTCTGTAATCCGGCTTCCCATGAAAGCATAATTACCAATTGTTTCCAATCCCTCATTTAACTTCAGAGTTGTTAATGTATTTTCAAGACCCTCCTGATTGATTCTGAACGCATATGTTCCAATACTCTTTACATTCTCCGGCAATTCGATTTCTGTCATCTGGTGATTATCAAATGCATAATTTCCAATTGTTTCCAGAGATTTCGGCCAAACCACATTTTTAATATGTCTTCCGTTAAATGCTCTTGCTCCAATCTTTGTTATGCCCTCCGGAATCACCAGTGTTCCAAATTCACTCAATGATGTTCCGCCATTTGCGAATGCATTATCCGGAATTTCTGTCAGGTTGGCTGACAATTTAATTTCCTGAATATTGGTACTTCCCGTAAATGCTGCTTTCCCTAAAGTTGTTACACTGTCCGGTAAGTTTACCGAAACAAGTTTGGAATTTTGGAATGCTGTTGCTCCTATTTCCTTCAATCCTTCCGGGAACTCGATAGAATTCATTTCGGCCTCATATGTTCCCGCACCGATTGCAAATGTAAAATTACCAATCTTTTCTAATGTTTCCGGTAACTGAACACTGGCTGGTGTATAATTTCTGCCCCCATCTGTTACAACAAAAATTCCTTTATTACCTGTTCCATTGCCTAATGCTGTAATTATTTTTCCTGAAGGTCCTGCTTTTGGAAGAATCAAATTCGGATTATCTTTGATTTTTTCTTTTCCTGTATCTGAAAGTCCGATGATTGTTGTTCCAGCCTCATCGTATGTAAAATCTTCCGTACGCCATGGAGCCTGTGCATCTGGAATTTTACTAAGGATTACTTCGTGATATGCTGAGGTAATTGTTACCAGTTTTCCTGTACTTTCGGCATTTATATATGCTTTAACAACAATGTTTTTACCATCAGCATCTGTATTTTTCGCAAATGCATTTTTATCAAGTTTTTCCGTGTTAACCGGAAGTTCGATTGATTTTATTTTATTTGCTCCAAATGCCAGCGCATCTATAGCAAGCGCAAAATCCGTTTTTTCAGGAAATTCAACTGACACAATACTGTTCTTTACAAATGACTGATTTGCAAGCTGCATTAATGTCTTTGGTAATTTTACAGTTGTCAGTTTATTTGCATTAAATGCAGAATTTCCTACATAGATCACACCTTCCGGTAATTCAAGTGTTGTCAGGTTATTTCCCAGAAATGCACTTGCACCAATAAAGAAATCTCCTCGTTCTTTCACACCTTTTCCAGATGTCTCCCATGTAGCATCATCCCAGTCAGCTTTTACATTTTCCGGAAGTGTCAGCGATTCAATTCCCATTTTTGAAAAGGCTTTTTCTCCGATACCCTGAATATTTTTACCATTCGGATCTTTTGCCGGAATGACCAGTTTCTTATTTGTTTCTAATTTTTTTACACCCTGTTCTGACAAACCTGAAACTACCCATGCATCTACAGATACCTTTTTACTTGTTTCACCTGCCGGATAGAGAGTAAATGTTGTTTCTGCATATGTATAATCTTCTGCTGTCCATACGGATTCATCCGTCAGATACAATTTATGAAAATCACTTGCAGGGAAATTCACTTTATCTTCATACTGTTCTTTTGATGACACATATACCTTTGTTACAACAGCATCCGAACCATCGGAATACTCTTTTCGGAATGTATTCTTTTTTAACTTTTCTACTGTAACCGGAAGCGTAACTTCTCCGATTACTTTATTTCTGAATGCATTATCTCCAATTACAGTCAGTCCCTCATTCAATGTTAGTGTACATGGGTCTGACAGATAATTTTTCGTTGAAAATGCATAGTCACCGATTTCCTTCATAGAAGAAGGAAGCTTGATCTCTGCAAAGTTATTACCCGCAAATGCGCGCTTTCCAATCTTCGTAATTCCTTCCGGAATTGTAATACTCTTCAGATTGGTCATATAATTCTTCGCATCTGAACAGCCAAATGCTCCATCCGGAATTTCTGTCAAACCTTTTGAAAGATTGATTCTTTCTAATTTTGCATTCGTTGCAAATGCTCCTTTTCCAAGCTTTGTAACTGTATCCGGTAAAATCACACTTGTAAGATCATTTGTCTGAAATGCGCTGTTTCCGATTTCAGAAAGTCTGGCCGGAAATGTTACTTCTTTTAATCCGTTATTCTGAAATGCGCTATTTCCGATTTTCTGTAATCCTGCCGGCAAATACACAGAATCAAATCCTTCTTCTGCGGAAGCAAACAAGCCATTACCCCCGGCCTGTGCATCAGCAATTGCAGTCACATACATTCCATCCTTATTGAAATCAGGAATAACAAGATCTTTATTTACTACTCGTTTTGTAATTCCGGATTGAGAAAGTCCGGTTACTGTCTGTCCGTCAAATGTAAAATCATTTACATTCCATGGAAGATCCTGATTCTCTGTCTCAGCCGATCCATCATTGATCACCAGTCTCTGTGCCCATGAATGCTGGGATTCCGTCTCTTTTTTATCGTGATGAATCCTGTCTTTCACTTCAAATTCCGCATTGTCGGCATACATATAAACAATTCCGGAATCATATTTCTTTCCATCGGAAGTATATGTTTTATATTTTGCCGGTGCATCGGAAGCCAGTGGTTCTTTTCCTGTATTCCACAGGAATGTATCTTTATTGACAACCGTCTTACAACGTTCACATCTCTGTTTTGTATCTGCCACAAGTGACCCTTTCATTTTACGTTCTACCGACCAGTTCCGCTCCATATTAGTTGGAATTTTATTTGCATCACTTGGTACTTCTATATTTAAATTTTTATATGGCAGTACTTATAATATGCAGGGTGTTTCCGCGATCAGTATACCATTAGTCTTCGGAGCATTTATTTTTGGAATTGGCATGGTTTTATCCGGTTGCTGTTCATCTGGTATGTTCATACGGATTGGTGAAGGATATCTGATCCATCTCATTACATTTATATGTGTAATAACTGGATATTTCTTTGCAGGTACACATTATCAGCTTTTATGGGCACCATTTGTAAAAAAATCCCCGTCCGTTTTTCTGCCTGATTATTTTGGATGGGGAGTCGGGATCGGTATAAACCTTTTTATCATCGTCTTTCTTTATTTTATTGCACTGCGTGTTGAAAAGGGACATACACCATCTGAAAATACAAATTATCTGAAAGGAGCTATATGCCTTGGCATACTAAGCAGCCTTCACATATTTATTTTAAAAAATCCATGGGCGGTTTCCGGTGCGTTTTATTGGATAGAAGATTTCTTTAAAAATCTTTTTCACGGAACTGCTTATTCAGCTCTGAAACACGCTCCATTAACCGCATATGGAAGTAATATCCGGAATATCGGGCTCCTTATCGGATCACTTATTTCCATATTATTCAGTGAGCGGTTCAGTCTAAAAAAAATCCGTTCCAGCAAACAGGTTAAAAAATCTGTCATTGGCGGACTTCTTATGGGTTATGGCATATGCATTGCAGGCGGCTGTAATATCAGTTCTTTTTTTATAGCTGCAGCTTCCCTCTCTGTTTCCGGATGGATTTTCATGATTGCATTGTTTGCAGGCGCTTTTGTAGGTATCAAAATTTTATATAAAATCATGTGAGAGTGAACGCTATGACTATTTTCAAGAATATAAAAAACTTAATTAAAAAATCCGGTTTACACCGCAAGGAACAAATGGCTATTATGTTTACCATCATTTGCTTTGTATTGTCCGGAATTTTTCTCCCTTCATTAAAAAAAGAACTTTCCCTTGAGTCCGTAACAATATCTGCAATATCTGCAAAATCTGAGATAAAAGAAAATACGAAAAAGAAGTCTTCGAAAAAAACAGACTCTAATATATGTAAAACTCCTACTGTTACAGAAGATACCTCTCAGGCAGCGGAAAATACAGACAAATCAGATTCTGAAGAAATCACAGACACTTCTGATACTGCCAGCACACAAAATAATGAAGCGGAAAATAAAAATTCAGAAGAAACACAAACTGCCGATGCATCCACTCCATCGCCTGATCAGAGTATCTCAACTGCTCCGGCATCTTCCGGATCCTCATCCGGCAGTACTTCTTCCTCCACTCCGCCATCCCAAAGTGGCAGCGGCTCCTCTTCTGCTCCGGCTGCTGCGGCAAAAGTCTGGGTTCCGCCGGTATACAAAACCGTACATCATGATGCAGTTTATCAAACAGTAAAAGCCGTAATCTGCAATTACTGTGGTGCTGAATTCAGTTCCACCGGTGAATTCCAGGTTCATAAAGATGCTAATGGTGGATGAAGCGGCTTACATACAACTTGCAGGATTGCAAGTAAACAAGTTCTCGTATCTGAAGCCTGGGATGAACAGGTTTTAGTATCTGAAGGATATTATAAATAAAAAAATGTGTATGGTTTCCTGTGGGTTACCATACACATTTTTTTATTTTACAGTTCAATATCCGGGAGTTCTTCCTTGAATCCCTCTCCTACTACTTCGTTGGATTCTACGATGATTGTAAAGGCTTTTGGGTCGATGGTATGTACCATCTTCTTAATAGTGTACATCTGCTTATTATTGCAGGCGCACATTACGACATCTTTGTCTTTCTTTGAATAACTTCCGATTCCTTTTAAGATTGTAGATCCTCTTCCTGAGTATGCGTCAATCTTTTCTGCGATCTCAGCACCTTTGTCGGTTACGATCAGGGTCATCTTACCTTCATCGATACCGTACATGATTCTGTCCATTACCATTGCCATCAGATAAGTAACGATGACACCGTAGATCAGACCATCTATATCCTTGAATACCAGTACTGTTCCGAGAATGATCGTGCAGATATCAAGGACAAATGTAATAATTCCAAGCGTAATATGTGGTTTTACTTTTTTGATCGCCACGCTGATGAAGTCCTGTCCTCCAGTTGAGGAACCTCTCATGAAGATCATCGCATAGCCGATTCCGCATAACACGCCCATACACAGAGCCGCCAGAAATCTGCTTCCGTCATAGACCGGGAACAGCGGTGCTACGTAGTCCATCAGTAATGATGAAATAATCATCGATTTCATGGACTTTATGAAAAACTCTTTTCCCAAAAATTTATAACAAAAAATTGCAACAGGTACATTCAAGATGATGGTTCCGGCACCGACCGGCAGTCCGAATAAGTGATACAGAATGATCGCGATACCGGAAAATCCGGCTACCGGGAAATCTGCATTCAATGCAAAGTTATAAATACCAACTGCAATGATCATACCTGCTGCGATATCAATGATAATATCAATGAATAATTCTTTCCAATTTACATTTTTCATTTCCATTCCTCCTGGATTTATTTTTTATACTTTCTGCGGACTCACCTCTCACAACTACCGTCGTTCGTCCGCTTTCTTCATTGTCAACACAAAGAAAGCAGCCACAAATTATATGTAAATATAATTCGCAACTGCTCTTATGTTCGTAACTATAGCAAATTTTATTATGGTTGTCAAGGATTTTTCCTTTACTCTATCTCGTATATTTTCTTCAGTTTGTCTACCGCATTATTTAATGATGCCTCATGAAGCGGATAATATTTCTGATACAATTCTTCTGATTTTATTTTCTCTTCTATCTTTCCAGATGCTATACTATATTTCCACTGCATATACGTATATACATCAGCCATCCATTCTAAAATAAATTCATCATATATTTCACTGATTTCCGATATCATTCCAACCTTGATTCCCATCTCTCCCAGAATCTGTTTCGGAGTTTTATTCAAGTACAGTGGATTGCCTTCATCCATACGTTTTCTATAGTCACAGCACAGATACTGATTTATGACTTCAAATGCATTATGCTCACAATATCTTCCGATTAATTTAAACAAATATCTGTGTTTTTTTATCATACTGTCCAGATAACATTCATCATATGCCGGCATTCTGATATCCTCCGTTCCCCTGATAGATTAATTGGTTCTGTACCGCATAACGTGCCGTAATACCCGGAACTTCAAATCCGTCCAACAAAATCGCTTTCATTCTTTCTGACAGAAATTTACTTACCTCTCTTCTGGCATACAAATCCGCTTTTTTATCTTCTTCCGTCAGTTCTACCGAATATGCTTCTATCCATTGTATATTTTCAAATGCTTTTTCTGATTTTAAAAATACTTGATTTCCAAATGAGCCTTTGTAAAATAATTGCTCTACTTCAAACAAATTTATCTGGTTCAGCAAAAATGCCTCTATAATGATATGATCTGAACCATGATATACTTTTATCATAATTTCATTCCATTCTTTTTTTGATTTTCTCTATGGTTATTATAGCATTTACCATCCCTTTTTCACAATCCCGTCCCCATATTTTCCTTCTAATTTCTTCAACGCCTCTTTCAGATTCTTCTTTT
>CAKRAT010000036.1 GCA_934295165.1 uncultured Dorea sp.
ACATCCCCTTCATTGGCTACTCCGTATCCGATTGCTTTTGCAGAATCAATCGCACTTCCTCCGCCTACTGCAAGAATAAAATCTACGCCTTCTTTCTTTGCAAGCTCGATTCCTTCATACACCAGAGAAAGTCTTGGATTCGGTACTGCTCCTCCAAGTTCTATATAGTCTATCTTTGCTTCATCCAGGGAAACTTTTACTTTATCTAAAAGTCCGGAACGTTTGACACTTCCGCTTCCATAATGAATCAGGACTTTCTTTCCTCCCTGTTCTTTTACCAGTTCTCCGCATTTGTCTTCTGTATTTTTTCCAAATACAACTTTGGTCGGTGTGTAATAATTAAAATTATACATAAGTTCTCCTTCTTTCCCACATACTCTAATATCCTCAAAACCTGCCATCTGCAAAAGTTATCAGTTCATGCAGACAGCAGCTTCTTCTGAACACATGGTGTTCAAAAATATGCTACAGATTTCTCCATAGCATATTTTAATCTTTTTCTATGATTTTTTCAACAGACGTTTCCCTGCTTTATAGTATATCATTCCGTCCGAAGTGCCGGAACAACCGAAAGTACCGCGCTTACATTCGGATTATCTGCTACCATATGGATGATCATATTCCCAGGAATCAGAAGCAACAGCGTCAGTCCGATTCCAATCAGTCCCGCACACAGTCCGATAATGAAAGTCTCTGCATTAAATACCTGAGACACATTTCTCTTTGATGCCCCAATCGCCCTTAAGATTCCGATCTCTTTCTTTCGTTCCAATACACTGATGTACGTAATGACTCCGATCATAATCGAAGATACTACCAGCGAGATTGCAACAAACGCAATCAGTACATAGCTGATAGTGTTAACGATATCCGTAACAGATGACATCAGCGTTCCCACCACATCCGTGTAAGAGATCACCTGTTCCTCTTTTCCGGCTTTCTCCATCTTCTTATTATATTGATCCAGATAATCCACGACCTGCTCCTTGCTGTCAAAATCTTTCGGATAAATATCAATCTCACTTGGTTTTGAGAAATCAACATATCCCAGTTTCTGCAGATTGCTGTCATACGTTGCGCTTGCTGTTCCACTCATGGACATCATAAGTTCTGTCAGGTCATCTTCCGTCATATTGAACTGGAACGCCTTTGCAAATACATCCGTATCAATCTGCATTGCATCCCCCATGACATTCTGAAGATTTTGTCCGATCTGAGTCATGGCAGATTCCAACAATCTTAAGGTCTTCACCTTCCGATACAAGCTTTTTCATATATGCTTCATTATCACTTTTGTCTTTCCAGACTTTATACTGGCTGTCATACTCGTAATAGTCTGCGGCATTCACCAGTTTAAATGTCTTATTCAGAATGTCTTTATAATTATATGTTCCAAGTGAAGATGGAGTCTTAATCTCTTCTTCACTTGTAAAAGCCTTGATCATGTCATCCAGTTCCAGCTGATCACGAAGTCCCAGCGTATACAAAAGGAAATCGCTCATTCCGCCATCCCGGCTTAATACCAGCACGCATTCATTATATTTTTCCGGCCCTCTTCCCGCCTTGACATCATACTGTTCGCTCCGGAATCCGCTCCGATTCCGATGGATGAAAATGATTTATCCGAATGTACCTGTCTGACTCCATCCTTTTTCTTCTTTCCTGAAGTATCTGTTCCCTTATTACCTGTTTCGGTATTTCCCATCATCATGGATGTGATATCGAATCCCGTACTCTGGATCTGCAGCGGGTATTTCGACAGTGTCTCCTCCTCGATCGACTGGATATATCCATTCACTCCATTCGCAAGCGCAAGAATCAGGGCAATCCCTATAATACCGATCGATCCGGCAAATGCCGTCAGCAGTGTCCTTGCTTTCTTCGTCTTAAGATTATTAAAGCTGAGCGCCAGTGCGGTCCGGAAGGACATGGAGGATTTTCCCATGTTCTTATGCTTCGGTTCCTTTAACACCTGTTCATCCACCATGTATTCATCTGTATCTGACCGTATCTCTCCATCCCGCAAGGTCACGATCCGGGTTGCATATTCTTCTGCCAGTTCTTCTACAGACATCTGTTATTATTATACAGAAATCTTTTATAAAATCCTCATTTTTATAATTTTTTAATACAAGATTTGTTAACCATTATGACATTTACAGTTGACTTTCCCGCTTTATCATGTTAACCTTTTTTCTATATCAGTTAACATGAGATTAAACATATAAAGAGGAAGGTAACACCATGATTTCAGAAATTCACACACACGAAGATCCTGTATTGACACGCGAAGCGGCCATTGAGATATTAAACACTCCAGATGATCAGCTAGATGCGCTCATCGAGCGTGCAGGAATTCTGCGGAAAAAATATAAGGGCAACCACGTCAGCATTCATATCCTCACAAATGTCCGCAGCGGAAACTGTTCTCAGGATTGTGCTTACTGTGCCCAGTCCTGCCGTTCCAATGCAGATATCGATACTTATAAATGGGTAGAAGACAACAAGTTATATAACGATAACGATTTTGTAAATGAACATCATCTTTCCCGCCACTGTATCGGATTAAGCGGCATGGGCTTCACAGATGCTGAAATCGAACAGCTTGCCGGACGTATCCGCAAGATGAAAGAAACCGGAACACATCTCTGCTGTTCCATCGGATTCTTAACTGAAAAACAGGCACAGATGTTAAAAGATGCCGGACTTGACCGCATCAACCATAACCTGAACAGCAGCCGTAATTATTACAGCCATATCTGTACCACACATACCTTTGACCAGCGTGTGGAAAATATACATATGCTTCAGAGACTCGGTTTTGAAATCTGCAGCGGCGGTATCATCGGTATGGGGGAAAGTAAAGAAGATGTTGTCGATATGCTTTTGGAACTGAAAGAAATCAATCCTGAAGCCCTTCCGATCAACTTCCTGCTTCCAATTCCGGGAACTCCCCTCGGTGATCAGGATATCTCAGGACTAACCTACGAATATGGAATGAAAGTTCTCTGCCTTGCAAGACTTCTGGTTCCACAGTCAGATATCCGCTGTGCCGCAGGACGTGAAGTATATTTTAAAGGGCATGAGAAAGAATTATTAAGTGTTGTAGATTCTATCTTTGCATCCGGATACCTGACTGCAGGCGGCCAGGGAATCAAAGATACGATTCGGACAATAACAGATGCGGGATTCACTTATGAGATAGAGTCGGCGTAGTTGCTGTTAAATTCATTATCATTGGCTAATCACGACATAAGAAAGACTTGGTATTGTGTTTGCTGCGTATTTTGGTGCGATGTGTAGATGTTCTTAGGAAAAGCGGACTGCCTTAGAACTTCTGCATCGTAACATCCAGCAAAAACACAATACCAAGTTTTTCTTATGAACTGAGGTAAGCCGCGATAATGCATTAAACAGCAACTACATCTGCTTCCTCACCACCATATATTCATCCCCGTTCCGATAATAAGGGCACTGATAATGCTGGTCTGAAATAAGACGCATATATTCGTCTTCATCCATATTGATATCGCACATGTAACTTTCATAATCTTCATCGTATGTATAGTAAGTACAACTCTCACAGCTATTCTGAGCCATCGTAATTCTCCCTTTCTTCACTTGATAATTGAATTTCTGTTTCTTCTTATCTCTATTTTTCCTATACTATCTCATTACTTTTTTCATTATCATCCGTTTCCATCGATTATACCATATTTTCCGATACTGTACGTAAAAAAAAGCATAAACATTGCGATTACGGGTTGCCCGGACTTTGTTATCCATGCTATATTTTATGTGATATTTTTATCAAACTATTACATACAAAGATTTTTACTAAAGGAAAGGTTTATTATGGATTCAATGTTTAACACTCCACAGGAAGTTGTACAGGCCAATATGAACGGTGCTGTGAAAAAGGCTTCGACTTCCAAAAAGAAAGTATTTTTCATGGGGATCATGGCTGGTGTCTGCATTGCACTTGGTGCCCAGTCCAGCAATGTTGCCATGCATGATATTGCAAATGTAGGTCTCGCCCGTCTAGTTGCGGGATGTGTCTTCCCAGTAGGTCTTATGATGATTGTATTTATCGGAGGAGAACTCTTCACCGGCGACTGTATGATGACAATGGCATGTATTAAGAAAAAAATCAGTGCTGCTGCTCTCGTCCGCACTCTGGTGATTGTTTACTTCGGAAATATGGTCGGTGCTGTTGCTCTCGCCTATCTGGTATATCTGTCCGGACAGTATAATTACACCAGCGGTGCTCTCGGTGCTTTTACGATCAAAGTTGCTCTCGGAAAGGTCAGCTTATCTTTCCTGCCTGCTCTGATTTCTGGTATCTTATGTAACATTCTGGTATGTGCTGCGGTATTGATGGCTTCTACTGCAAAAGACATTGCAGGAAAATCGCTTGCGATCTTCTTCCCGATCATGGCATTCGTTGTATCCGGCTTCGAACACTGCGTTGCAAATATGTATTACATTCCGGCCGGAATTTTCGCTTCCATGAATTCGGATTATGTTGCAAAAGCAAAGGAATTATACGGAATCACCGGCAGCCAGATTGCTTCCCTGAACTGGGGCAGCTTCTTCACAGTCAATCTCCTGCCTGTTACAATTGGTAACATTATCGGCGGTGGATTTATCATCGGCGGATTATTCTTCTATCTGCATGGAAAGAACTGCAAGTAGAAATCTAGAAACTGATTACCGGCGATCGTTATAAATATTTATACATGGAACTTTCAAAAACATCCGTAAGAAATTGTCCATGACAATTCCTGCGACAGCTCCTTGCGACATGTAACAAAAAATCTGCAGATTGTTTATACTTGTCTAAAGTTATAAACATTTGCAGATTTTTTATTAATCATTCACTTTCCAGTTTTCCAGTAATTTCAGTTCAATTTTTGTTCCATTCGGAAGTTCAAACCAGTGGTCATTGATAATTTCTACCGAATATGCTTTGACACGTTCCATAACCTCTTCTACCTGATCTACCGCGATAGAAATATAGTCATAGCCATTTTCATTTACTTTTTTTTATTTCTATGACATATCTATCATATCATGTATCCAATTTTCAGAAAAGTTTTTTAAAGATACATATCTTTGAGTTTTCTTTCCCGGTATGTTAGACTAAATACAACATATGTGTACAAACTAATGAGAAACGAGAGGCTTTTCATGAAAGAGAAAATATTTAATATTATTCAGATTGGAGACAAAAGTAACTATATCAGCCGGGCTTTTGATATCTTTATTACGGTAACGATCATTAGCAATATTGCTGTGACGTTTATGGAAACTTTTTCACAGTTATCGTCCTTTTCCGGTATATTTACCATGATTGAATATATCACAGTTCTTATCTTCTGTGTCGAATACATTCTCCGGATATGGACGGCAGATTTTTTATATCCGGAAAGCAGTAAAGGCCACGCCCGGTTCAAATTTCTGCTTTCTTTTGACGGTGTTGTGGATCTTCTGACGATCATCCCTGCATTTTTCCTTTCCGGATTCGTTATTTTCCGGATGCTGCGTGTGGCAAGGATCTTCCATCTGTTCCGGCTGAATGCGAAATACGATTCATTCAATGTCATTACGACAGTATTATATGAAAAACGCAATCAGATCATTTCTTCGGTATTCATTGTTCTGATACTGATGCTGGCAAGCAGCCTTTGTATGTACAGTGTAGAACATAATGCACAGCCGGAAGTATTCCGCAATGCGTTCAGCGGAATCTGGTGGAGCATGTCTACACTGCTCACTGTAGGCTATGGTGACATTTATCCGATCACGACTCTGGGGCGCGTCATGGCAATCTGTATCGCTTATCTGGGCGTCGGCGTCGTCGCTATCCCAACCGGTATCATCAGTGCCGGTTTCGTTGAACAGTATCAGCGGAAAAGTAATATTTCCGACTTAAAAGACATGGATATTAAAGAGATTGCCGAAGTCTTTGTTGACCGTACTTACGCCGGAAAGACAGTAAAAGAACTGGAAGAAGCACATCACATCACAATTTATCTCGTGCTCCGTGATGATCTGTCTGTTCTTCCAAAAGAAAATACAATTTTACGGTTAAATGATATTATGATCATACGCACAGAATGTCTGGATAGTTAATGTACTGTCCAGACCTTCTCTGTATTTTTCACCTGACCAGCATCCGCTCTGGTTCTTAAACTTCTTCTTTTTCCAATTCCCTGATCATCTTCACAAGTTTTTCTGCTGTCACTTCAATTCCTAATCTGGAACTGTTGATGCACAGATCATAATCATACGGTCTTCCCCATTTTCTTCCTGTATAATAGTCATAATAGGCTTTTCTGTCTTTGTCTTTTTTTCTGACCATTGCCGTTGCTGCCTTTTCATCAATGGAAAGCTGTTCCATCTTCCTCTTCACACGCCATTCAAACGGTGCTGCAATAAACAGACTGATATGATCGATCTCCGCCTGTTCCAGTATGTAATCTGCACAGCGTCCGACAAACACGCAGTCTCCTTTTTCCGCCAATTCGCGGATGATTGAATTATATGCCAGATGCAATGTATCATTTGCTGTCATACCATTCAACTCCTGATTTGGTACATCGTACCATACCTGATGCAGCCATGGATTGTGCTTTTTCTCATCTGCCTGTTCCAGTACTTCTTTTGGCATTGTCACAATCTTTTCTGCTGCTTTATCAATCAGATCCCTGTCATATAATTCCAATCCCAGTTTTTCTGCAACCTTTTTTCCAATTTCATGACCGCCGCTTCCAAATTCTCTTCCGATACAAATAATCATAACATTTCCTCCTTTTCGTAAGTATATTCCGTTTCTGTCTACTTTAACTATAGCTCTTTTTTGTATATTATAAAATCAACAATCCAGAGAAAATGTCTATTTATATCGGTTTTGCTCAGAATTTACCGCTTCGCCCTCCATGCGTTTTTCCGGAAGATCCGGTATGTGTAGAGCTTCCTCCGCCTTCTTCTTTCCGTTCAATCCTTCTTTTTGTCACGGCACGGTTGATAAATCGGTCTGTCCTGACCGTCAGATTCAGGCTGCCTGCTTTCTCATATTCGGTTGCCGCCACCTGGGATTTCACAGACCGGAGCTTGGCTTTTTTGATCAGTGCCATTATAAATGCAATGACGCCTCCGATCAGCAGATCCCCCAGTATCCATAAAGGTGATACCTTTCCTTTTGGAAGATTTCCCGTATCATACGGCTCTCCATTCTTTGCCTGCGTGAGAAAATCATCACACATGGATGCATATTTGGAAAATGCGTCCAGATATGCTCCGTCACTCAGATCCGATACGAACTGATCTTCCATATAAGCAAGTCCGGCATCTGTAAAGGCCGTAACTGCATATCCACTGGTAGAGATATTCCATTCCCGGTCATCCATTGCCACCAGAAGCAGAATCCCACTTTCCTCTTCTCCATAGCCATAACCGTTGTCATCATAATAATCATCCGCATATGATTCTACAGACTTTCCATCGAGCGAATCCACTGTTACAACCACAACGTCACATTCTTGGTTCTCACTGATTGTATCCAGCTGCTGATTCAGTTCTTTTTCTTCACTGTCCGTCAGTATATCTGCATGATCTACCATTCTTGACGGCCGGTTGCTTTCCGATACATCTTCTGCTTTTACATTCTGAACTGCACATACCACGAACAGGAGAACTGCCATGATCATGCCGGATATATACCGTCTTTTTTTATTTCTTATCATGTTCTCTCTCCCTTTCTTATAGCAGTACCCTCAGCCACATAAGTGCATAAAGTATCACTCCGATCACAACACCTCTGGATACTACATATTTCCAGAATGCTCCTTTATCTGCCGGCAAATCTCCTACCATCTTTCCGGTTTGTCCATTCATGGCAAATACATATTTCTGATTTCTCCATGTTGTATTCAATATCCACACCGGATACAGTGCATATTTATGTGATGCTTTTTGAACTTTTATGTCATCCGCAACCGGCTTTACAATCGAATATCCTTTCACAGTGTCCCTGAGTTCCCGTTCTATGCTTGTCTTTGCACGCTTTTTCGCCCGTTTCCTGCATTCCTCTGCTTCCACATCATACCGTTCTGCCACATAGCCTGCCAGATATGGATCTTTGAATGGTACCGCAGCTTTAAAATCATACGGTTCCAGAGATTCCATCAGATCATCATCCATCTTTCTTGATCCATCTTCCGGAATATGTTCAAACGCCATCGTTCCTCCACGCTCGATCCGGAAAAATTCATGTTCTGTGTATTCCACATCACCGCTCATCCATACTCTGGAACGCTCCGCATCATAGGTGACAAATGCATTCGTTTCCATATCAAACAACCAGAAAGGGACATAAATTCCCACAATCTCATCAATATGATTTTCCTCTTTGAACACAGCCGGTACGAATGCCTTCCCTTCCAGGTGTTTCTGATATGCCGCCTTTGCCGCCTTTTTATCCAGCTTAAACGGAATGACATAATCCGGTTTTAAAGTGCCTTCAAACTGTCCTTTTAGTACGACACGGTTCCCGCAGAACGGACAGGTCGTTGCTCCGGTTGTCTTATCGGCCGTAATCTCCCCGCCGCAAGACTCACAGATGTATGTAACGAAAGGACTCCCTTCTGTATTTTCTTCCGTCTGTCCGCTTTTTTCATTCTCTTTCTTCTGTGGTTCATTCAGTGCCTCATATTCTTCCACCAAAATCTCTGTATCACAGTAAGGACACTTCATCTTCTGCGAAGCACTGTCAAATTCCATGATTCCCCCGCAGGCCGGACATTTATATTCTTTTATATCAGACATACATACTCCTTATTTGAGTTTTATCTAATCGTATTATTTATGCAAATGGTTTCCCGCACTCCGGACAGAATTTTGGCAGTATAGACGGATCTTCCGGTTCCCATCCGCAGTTGCTGCACTTATGTTTTTCTTCCGGTCTCGGGTTTCCACAGTTTGTACAGAATTTCCCATGATTTACAGCTCCACAACTGCAGATCCAGTTTTCCAGTGCCTGCGGTTTCGGACTTCCACAATTCATGCAGAACTTTCCTTCATTCAAAGTACCGCAGCTGCAAGTCCAGCTTCCTGATTGTTGCTGTCTTTGCTGTTCCTGCGCAGCCGTCTGCCTTGCCTGTTTCTGTTTCATCTGTTCTTGTCTTAGCTGCTCCTGTTTCGCCTGTTCTTCCTGCTGGCGTTTCTCTGCACCCTGGTTATAGAGTCCCTGCAGATTCGTTCCGCCATTCATACCGGAAGCCATATTCATACCCATGAAGCCCATCATTGCTCCGTTCGGATTCCCTGCTGCACTCTTCATTGCCTCTGCCTGTGCCATACCGAGTGTGGCCGCCATCATACTTGGATCTGTATAAACCGCCGTATTCTGTGCCAGTTTTATCGCTTCTGCATCTTCATCCTTGATCGTAACCGGATTGAATGCTACCGATACAATTGAGATTCCCCTGAGTTCCGACCATTTCTTCGTCAGAATCTCATTCATCGCATCCCCGATCTCCATAGAATGCGCCGGGATCTGGCTTGGCCGAATCTCCATCTCTGCAATCTTCGCAAATGCAGGCTGCAGGGCATTCACAAATTCTGTCTTTAACTGTGGAGCAATCTGGTCCTTCTCATAACAATCCGTAACATTTCCTCCGAGATTCGTATAGAATAACAGCGGATCAGTAATACGGAACGAATAAATTCCATTGCAACGGATTTCGATATCTTTATCCAGATTGATTCGCTTATCTACAACTCGGAACCATACCGGATTCGCCGTGCCGAATTTATTGTCTGTAATTTCTTTGGTATTAAAATAATATACTCTCTGATCCTTCGCCGTGTCTCCACCGAACGTGAACCTTTTCCCGATCGTCTGGAATGTCGCTTTGATTCCTTCTCCCAGACTGCCGCAGAAAATACTTGGTTCCGAAGACATATCGTAAGTGTATTCTCCCGGTTCTGCACATACTTCCACGATTTTCCCCTGATCTACGATCATCATACACTGCCCGTCTGCCACAGCAATTCCGGATCCGTTCGTAATTATGTTATCGTGTCCTTTTGTGTTCGATGAACGCTTGTCTGTACGCTTCTTTCCACGCACCATCAGTGTGTCATTGTCTAATGAGTCACAATAGAAAAATTCTTTCCACTGGTCTGCCAGTGTTCCGCCCGTTGCGCCTGTTGCTGCTTTGATAAGTCCCATATGTTTCCTCCTGTATATTTTTAATCAACTCTGTTTTTTGTTATTTACTTTTTCTATTATTTTTCTAATCTCTGTCTCCTTCATTTGAACCGCTTTTTCTATTTGATCAATGGAAAAACCTTCCCGATACATATTTAAGATAATCTCTCGTTTTCCTGATTCAACTCCCACCTCAAATTCTGCCTCTCGAAGTTTCTTTTCTTCTTTTGGATTACAGATGGTGCTAAACACCTCCGACTTCATTTAAAATATGCTTTAATTCATCTTAACATGAAAGTAAATATTCTTCAACAAAAGCCTGACGATATCACAAATACCTTCAGACTTTTTATCTTTTTATATATTATATTGATTTTACCTGTATCCAGAAGAACCTCTCTGTCATCTGCCATCAGGAATAAATCCAATCGCTTTGCCCAGTCCTCCATTGTCATTGGGATATGACGCTTCTGCCAAATCCAGATAAGCTGATACAATACGTTCCAGTGAACGCATTTCCTGTTCGCTTAGATAATTCTTCGCAACGCTAACATCACTTTTTACAATCTTTCCTTCCGATGCTGCTGCCCATGTAGTTAATCCCATGTGTGGCTTTTCTGCATCTGCTCGCTCGTAGATCAACTCTGCTGCTGTATGTCCGTGTACTGCATAATGCATTTTATTTTGTACCTTGGCAAAGAACTGCTTAGTTGTTTTCGCGGTTCGGTCATAATCTAGTGCTGTAGCTTTTTCCATCAGAGGCAGTTATTCGAAATTTTCGAATAGCTGAATTCTCCTGCAGTTCACTATCCTTGAATATCTTTTTAATATGATAATTGATTGTATTTGTGCCCACATCATACAATAGGCCATCATCTTCTGTGTCAGCCATATATTCTCATCTTCATAACGCATCTCAATGCTGTCCTGTCGATTGCCAACAGTGGCAACATAGGTTAAGTATTCCGCTGCGCTGGAACGGATGGTTACTTCATCTTTTTTCTTTTTCAAATAGGAATCCTCCTTTAACGTCTCATAGTAACTATTCCACTTGTGCATAAAAAGATTGTTTCACAATTTCCATAATTTGATCCAATTCATCCTGATGTTCCATAAACAATTCTACATTGCCATTTCCCCAGCGTCCTAACGCGTATGTAAAATCATACATTCCCATACATTCATTCCTTTCCGGGTTAAACAAGAATTTAGAGCAGCAAGCAGTTGCTGTATTCAATAAGTTCTATGATACATCGACGAACCAGCAACCATTTACGACATTGATAAATGTTCTGGGAGGCGGAACACCCAAAACACTTTCCCATAACAATGCATCCTTAAATCCTTTATCAGACTTTTTATCTTTTCCTTCAAAAGGAGGTAATTTACTAAATGCATGATTCACTATACTTTCAAATCTATCATTAGAAGCAATTGGAATTTCTATAACGCTATTTCCTCTTCCTGAAATCTCCTTCTTATATTCCTCAATCTTAATTTTTATATATTCTGGATAATTTATTGTAGGATTCTCCTGTATAGAATACTCAGGAAACTGTTTCTTTGATATTGTACTTTTATATGTAACAAGCAATTCATCATGCTTTTCTATAATCTGCTTCTCCATTTCACTCCAGACAACTGATGGGATAACTTTTTATATGCATGTCGCTTTTTGCACTTGTTTTTATCTCCGCACAAGCTTCACAACCGTCTCAATATGATCACAAAACGGGAAATTATCCACCGGCTGGATCTTCACAGCCTTATATCCGTGTCTCGTCAGATATTTCAGATCTCTCGCCAGTGTCTCCGGATTGCAGGATACATAGATCACTCTCTTTGGTCCAAGCTTAATCACGGAAGAAAGAAACTTCTCATCACTTCCGGCTCTTGGCGGATCCATGAATACGACGTCTGCTTTCTGATTCTTCGAAGCCATATCAACCATGAACCTTCCCGCATCACCCGCATAGATCTCGGCATTCGTGATGCCATTTTCCTTCGCATTGATTCTTGCGTCTTTTACCGCATCTTTATTCAGTTCTACCCCGATGACTCTCTTTGCATTCTTTGCCGCAATCAGACCAATAGTACCGGTTCCGCAATACGCGTCGATCACCGTCTCTTTTCCAATCAGCTCTGCATACTCCATAGCCGTATTGTAAAGAACTTCTGTCTGCACCGGATTCACCTGATAGAATGATTTCGGAGAAATGCGGAATGTACAGCCGCATAATCTGTCTTTGATAAATCCCGGTCCGTAGATTGGCTTTTCCTTTTCTCCCAGTACCATACTGGTCTGTTTGTTATTCACATTCAGTACTACGGTCGTGATCTCCGGATGTACTTTTCTCAAAGCTTTCACGAAGTTATTCTTTGATGGCAGAATTGGCGATCCAAGCACCAGAACGACCATAATCTCACCAGTCTCAAAACCTCTGCGGATCAATACATGTCTCAAAAGTCCATACCCCGTATCTTCATTATACGTCTTAATCTTAAAAGACGGCAGAAGTTCACGAATCGTACGGATGATCTCCTGACTTTTCTTATCTTCGATCAGACATTCTTCCACTGCGATTACCCGGTGTGTTCCTTCTGCATAGATGCCGGATATGACATTGCCCTTTCTGTCATGATCGAATACCGCATGCACTTTATTTCTATAAAAATATGGTTGCTCCATACCGATGATCGGACTGACTTTGCAGAAGTTGCCTAACAGTTGTTCTTCCTGTTTCTGCTTTCTTTTCAGCTGTTCTTTATACGGCATCTTCTGGAACTGACAGCCGCCACATTTTTTATCAATCTTACACTCAGAAGACTGATTTCGTGCAAGCTTTCCGGCTTTCTGCATCTTACTCTTCTGCCCGGATTGCCCAGCGCATTTTCGTACATTTCGCACGGCTGTTGCGGAAGCATTCTTCTTTGGACGGTCGGATGACGTCTTTTGCGATCTCACTGTACAGGCCCTCCTTCTTCCATTGTTTGAATGATTTCTTTACAAGACGGTCCTCTCCGGAATGGAAAGTAAGAATCGCCACTTTTCCGCCCGGTTTTAATACCCCCGGCAGTTTGTCAAGGAAATCATACAATACTTCAAATTCATTATTCACATCAATACGAAGCGCCTGGAACACTCTCTGGCTTGACTTCCGTACTGCTTCTTTTCTTTCTTTTTCCGGGATAAATGCAAGCGTCTCTTCGATCACCTGATGAAGTCCCGTTGTCGTCTCGATTTTGCCGCCTTTGCGGATCTTTTCTGTGATTGCTTCAGCGATCTCTTCTGCATATGGCTCATCCGAATTTTCGATCAGCATACCGGTAAGCTCTTCTTTGGAAATATCACGCAGTCTTTCTGCCGCACTGATTCCTTTCTCCGGATTCATACGCAGATCTAACGGTCCCTCTGCCTTGAATGTAAAACCACGGTCCGGATTGTCAATCTGCATGGATGACACACCCAGATCCGCCAGCACAAAATCAAATTTTCCTGCTTCTTCTGCCACTTTATCGATATTGGCAAAATTTTCAAGCTTTACCGTCAGGATATTTGGTCCGAATCCCTTCTCTTCCAGTCGTTTCTTCGTCTTGGCAGATTCGATCGGATCGACATCCAGACCATAGATATGTCCCTGTCCCTGCAGCTTTTCCAGCATCTTCGATGTATGACCGCCATACCCAAGTGTTGCATCTAAGCCCTGCTGCCCTGGCTGAATATCAAAGAAGTCCAGAATCTCCTGCACACAGATGGAAATGTGCATTCCTGCCGGTGTTCCACCTTTCTGAATGACTTTGGAAATCGTATCTGCATACTTTTTCGGATTCAGTTCTTTGTATTTTTCTTTATAATTTCTCGGATGAGTTCCGGAATACCGGACTCTCCGCTTATGTTTCTTCTCCTGATTTTCCTGATTCTCCATAATCTCTCTCCCACTTTGTCAGTTGTTCCGGTATATCTACATCCTGAAGTTCTGTTTCTTCTGTTTCACAGAGCAGCACATCTTCCATATGTGCTCCAATGATCTGTTTCCCGCCTTTGTCGCCGGAAAGCCTGCCCAGTTCATCAAAAAAGCATCGATCCCATAATACAGGATTTCCCGTCTTTCCTTTCCGTCCGGCACATACAATCTTTCCAGGATATTTCTTACCTATATCAAGCATACGGGCAAATGTCCCGGCTGTCAATCCCGGCTGGTCACATACGATGAACATTGCACCTTTTAATTTCGGATTTTCTTCCAGCGCTTTCTGTAGCCCCAATCTCAGAGAATGCGCAATTCCAAGATCCGGGTCCCGGTTCTTCACCACCAGCATGCCCTGTGCTTTTGCCGCATACTCTATCTCGTCAAATCTCGTCACAGCCACCTGTGTACACAGCGGAAACGCACTCATCTTGCGAAGTGTGTGCTCGAACATCTTTCCCCCGTCCAGTTCTTCCAACAGTTTATTCCTGCCATATCTGCTCGACTTTCCTGCTGCCAGAAGAATCATTGCATAATCCTTATCTGACAGACGCGCTTCAGCTGCCTGTACTACAGAACTGCCAATCTTGTTCGCCTTATCTGAAATCAGGTAACACAGTTTTTTATCTTTTCTTGGATCCACATCACCGATCTTCAGACCTTTTTTTACCAGCACATCTTCCTGCAGCATCCCGCGGATCACCCCGTCCAGCTGCGAATATACAGGTTTTCCTCCGGTCACGGCAAGGAGCTGTCCCTTCTTTACAATATCTCCGATCTGTGCCTTAGGTTCCATCTTACCGGTTGCGGATGCCCGGATCAGGCGTTCCAGTGCGTAACCACCCACATATCCAGGAACGCCGGTATTCGGAATCGGCTGTCCGTCATAGATGATATCTGCAAGCGTTGCTCCACGCATCGTTTCGATTACAGCATGAACATCTTTGCCCGCTGTAAATCCCGGTCCGAGACCGATCACATACGGTGCATCCGTCCGCATCGTTCCTAGATTTTTCTTCGCAAGGATGGCATCCACAAGTACATCCGGATGAAATTCTTCACGGATCTTCACTTCCGGATCTACGATCACGGCAATCTTACTTTCTTCCAATACAGTCAGTGCTTCCTGATAATTTTGCACAAGGATACCTTCTACTCCTTCCACTTCCACCCTGCCTTCGTAGACAGCTCTGGACATCGCGACTTCCCGCCTTACGGTGAGCGGCACTGCAATATCCGTCATGATCACCTGAAATCCTGCCCGGTGAAGTGCCGCACCCACACCGGTAGCCAGGTCTCCGGATCCCCTGACCAATGCTTTTTTCTTATTTTTATAAATTTCTGACATATCTACCATCTTTCTTCCGCTGGAATCAGATCCGATACCACATGAACCTTGCTGATCTGTCCTGGAAAATCTGTTTCTTTTGTATTTTTCTCAGATATATGCTTCTCCGACATATACTTCTTTGATATATGTTTCTTTGATACATACCTCTCTGATAATCTCTTTCCAATATCTTCCGCAAGTTGTATTGCCGTCCATTTCTGTTCCTCTGTATCAGCCTGATTCAGCACCACCTGATATTCCATATCATCCGTCACACATTTGCGTCCCGCACTCTTGCTTACCGCAAGTGTTACAATATCCTCTGGACACAGGATATCTTCCCCTGTCTTTCCAAGGATTTTCTCCACTTCCCCGATACGGAAGCACACATCTTTTATCTTCTGTCCAATCGCACACATCCCGTAGACATTCAGAACAATATCCGTCTTCTCGCAGATCACTGGTTCATGTCCTGCAGGTGCTTTCACCGGAAAATGCTTTGCCCCGTCCGCTTCCAGAAGCAGCAGTACTGGCTCCCTGCATATTTCTTCCATAAACTCCTCCGGAAATGACGCAAGCTTTCCTTGCCGGATCTCACGCCCCATCCATACAGCTCCATAATCCGACAGCTTCTGCCGGAAGATTTCCAGCGACGGTTCTCCCAGAAAATATCCGGCATTCAACTTTTGGATATGTGTCGTTGTCGAGACTACACACGGGATTCTTTCAGCGCAGGTTTCCATGCACTCCCGAAGCATTGTACGGATTACCGTTGTCTTTCCACCGCCTCCGACGACAGATACTATCTTATGAAAATCTTTTTTATAAAAATCTTCTTTATAAATTCCAACAGCCTGGCATAAACTGCCAGGCTCTTTCCATTCACCATTTGTATAACTTTTTATCATATATGAATTATTTCTCAGCTTTCTTCTGCGTTCTCGGAAGTGTTAAGTTTAACACAATTGCTACGATCGTTGCAAGTACCACCGGTGATTTTCCGAAGATTGTGGTTACCCATTCCGGAAACTGTGCCAGAGACGCATTGGCCTGTGTCACGCCCATTCCGACTGCAACTGCAAGTCCTACAACCGTTGTATTACGGAAGTCCATCGGCTCCGTTGTGATCAGTTTGATACCCGTCATTGTGATTGATGCAAATACGGAAATCGTCGCACCGCCAAGCACACAGTAAGGAATTGTTGTCAGTAAAGAAGAAAACTTCGGAATCAGTCCTGCTGCCAGTAAGATCACAGCTGCCATTCCCATTACCACACGGCTGACTACCTTTGTTGTAGAGACAATACCTACGTTCTGGCTGTATGTTGCTGTCGGAAGTCCTCCAAAAAATGCACATACAATGTTACTGATACCATAACCCACGATTCCACCTGTCAGTTCTTCATCTGTCGGCATACGATCCATAGAACCGGTTGTCGTCGCAGAAAAGTCTCCGATGGCCTGTACCGCATTAATCGCGAACAGAATTCCGATGGCCACACATGCCGATGGCTCGAATTTAATACCGAAATGCATCGGTTTTGGAAGTTGGAAGAAAGATGCTGCTGCAACCGATGAAAAATCTACCATTCCAAAGAATAATGCTACTATATATCCTCCGACAATTCCAATCAGGATAGATGCAAGCTTCCATACACCTTTTCCATAATGATTCAGAAGCGTTACAATAATCAATGTAATGACCGCTACCAGCCAATTCTGCCATGAACCATATGTCTTGCTGCTTGCTCCTCCTGCCATATAGTTAATTGCTGTCGGATACAGGGAAAGTCCGATAGAGAACACAACCGTTCCCGTAATCAGCGGTGGGAAAAACTTACGGATTCTTTTAATATTCAGACCAACCAATAATGCGATCACACCGCCGGCAATCTGCGCCCCCAGAATCGTTGCAATATCAAAATCCGATGCGATTGCCTGCATACTCGGAACATATGCGAAACTGATTCCCATCATAACCGGAAGCGCCGATCCGATACGGAAACTTTTTGCCTTTATAAAAGGAAATAACTGCAGCAATGTAGTCAATGCCGACATCACCAGCGCAGCCTGTATCAAAATAACGGAATCTTCCTGTGAAAGCCCTGCCACACCTGCAACAATGATCGATGGTGTCACACATCCGACGATCATCGCAAGTACATGCTGGATTGCAAGCGGCAGTGCCTGTCCGATAGAAGGTTTTCCGTAAAAATCAAATAATGCCTGATCCATTTGTTTTGGTTCTTTTGTACTCATATATATCCTCCCGTGTACATTTTGCATACATAGAATCTGCCACTGGGGCAGTTTCTTACGAATGCATTGCAATTCAGTTTTTCAACTTAAAATATTATATATTTTTCTGCTTTTTTTTGGTAGACCTGTAGTTATTGAATGTTTTAATAAAACCTTATAAGCTATGGTTATTAGAGCTATTACATTCCGTTATATACGCATTACATTTTATCATGATAAAGTGTTAAAATTCATGGTACAATGACAGATAGAGACTAGAGACAAACGGAGGAATGAACAATGGGAATTTTGTCTAATATTGAACCAAAAGAAGTATTTCAGTACTTCGAAGAACTGAGTATGGTGCCAAGAAGTACTTTCCACACAAAAAAAATCAGTGATTTTTGTGTAGAATTTGCGAAAGCTCACAATCTGGAGTATATTCAGGATGAAGTGAACAACGTTATCATCAAAAAACCTGGTACTGCCGGATATGAGGACAGTGATCCGGTCATCATCCAGGGACATCTGGATATGGTCGCTACCAAAACTACCGACAGCGATCACGATTTTGAGAATGATCCGCTAGACCTTTTTGTAGATGGTGATCTGATTGGAGCAAAGAACACTACTCTCGGCGGTGACGACGGTATCGCAGTTGCTTACGCTATGGCAATCCTTGCCAGTACAGATATCCCTCATCCACCAATCGAAGCTGTATTCACAGTTGATGAAGAGATCGGTATGGGCGGTGCGCATCATCTGGATACATCCGTATTAAAAGGAAATATCTGCCTGAACATTGATTCTGAGATTGAAGGTGTTATGACAGTCGGATGTGCCGGCGGATATATTTATGATGCTTTTATTCCGATTGAATGGAGTGAAGAAAGCGGAACAAAGATGACAATCTCTGTTTCCGATCTTCAGGGCGGACATTCCGGTGCTGAGATTCAGAAACAACTTGGAAATGCACACAAGATCATGGGACGCGTCCTGTATGCGCTTGCAAAAGATTACGATTTTAACATTGTAAGTATAAACGGTGGAAATGCAGCAAATGTAATCGCACAGTACAATACAGCAGAGATCATCGCAGATTCTTCACAGGTTCAGGCCATTACTGATGCCGTTGCAGAACTGGAAGCAACAATTTCCGCTGAATTTGCCGGACAGGAACCAACGCTTTCCCTGAAAGCCACTTCCGGGGACGAGACATCCTTAAAAGCATTTGATGCAAATACCACCTCACATGTAATCGGATTCCTGTATGGAGCGATCGACGGTGTACAGTGCTATGACCGCGCATTTCCTACAGCTGTAGAATCATCCCTGAACACAGGTATTGTGGAAACTACAGAAGATACTGTAAAGATTAAATTCCAGGTCAGAAGCTCTGTCGCTACCAAGTTAGACGATATGCAGAACAAACTGGATCTTGCAACCGATCTTGCAGGCGCATCCCGTGAGATCTCTGGGGAATACCCGGCATGGAGTTATAATGCAGATTCTGTAATCCGTCCTAAGGCAATTGAACTCTACAAAGAAATGTTCGGAAAAGAGCCTACTGTTGAGACAACTCACGGCGGACTGGAATGCGGAATCTTATATGGCAAGAAAAATGATCTTGATATCATCTCTTTCGGTCCGGATCTTACAGGTGTACATACTTATAACGAACGTGTACATATTGCATCCACACAGCGTATGTGGGAATACCTGAAAGAACTTTTAAAAGTATGTAAATAAAGTTAGGCATAAATAAAACGCAGAAAATAGTATGAAAATAAGAAATCATTTTCTTCTCTCATACGTTTCTGCGTTTTGTTATACTTAATTTTTTTGTATTCTTGAAATCCAATAGCCTGAAGGAATTCTCGCAAGCCTTCTAATTTTTCATCGCATGCTCCATAGCAGACAACACGATGAAAATACATCATCTGCATGAAATTCAGACACTTCTGTTCTTTCCATTGCAATTTTCCTGCAGACATATAATGTCTGAAAAAGGTAGTTTTTCAATAATGACTCTTTGAAAAACTACCTTTGAAAATTCTTTACATCGTTATTTTATTTTACAAGATATACATCTGCGTTCGTTGTGCCTAAAGCTAATGCTTCCGCATGACTGTTCACATAGATATCTATATGGTTTCCTTTGATTGCACCTCCACAGTCTTCTGCAGTGAATACATGACCACCGATGATAACTTTTGTTCCATACGGAATCACATTTGGATCTACTGCTATCGTCTGCCCCTCTACTACAGGTGTTCCTGTCGCAGTAATACCATCTGCTTTATTACAGCAAATTTCACATGCACAATAATATGTAATCTGGAAATTACCAAGATTCTGTCCATACATCTCATTGGTAGCGTTCACATTGCCAATTCCACCGCCGGCGAGAGTATAATTATCATTGATAATCCTTGTTGCCCATACAGCATTCTTTGTATTGACCTTTCCTTCGATAATTCCAAGCTTTGTACTTGCTGCTTCTATCGTTTTTCCGTCTCCTGCATACATAACTACATGATATACATGTCCCTCTTTTGCATAAAAGATCAAATCACCCGGCTGAGCATCTTCCACCGAAATCTTTGTTCCATACTGGCTCTGATCCTCTGCTGTTCTCGGGAGTTCATATCCATACTGTTTGTAAATCTGCTGAACAAATCCGGAACAATCTGCTCCTTCTGTCAGACTTGTGCCGCCCCATACATACGGATTACCGATAAACTGTGAAGCAAACTGTAATACAGACTCTCTGATTTCACCATCCGGTGTTCCTTCTTTTACAGATGATAATGTATAATATAATGCATCATTTTCTTCCGGTTTCACAGTCTCAGCTGCCGTCTGATAGCTCTCCTCTCCATTGGCTTCAATCTGCTGTTTTGTCTCGTCACTATAATCCAGATACTGCTGTTCAACAAATCCTCTTACATCTCCGGATTCTACATATACCCAGTCAGAATCTTTGTCCGCAAGGATATAGCATAACTGTCCCTGCTTCATAGTACCTACGGTTTTTGCATCAGCATTTTTTTCTTCTTTAACATTTAGCGTGCCTGTTCCAATCTGTGCATTTATCAGCGCACAATCTTTCTCTGCCAATGTTGAATTCACCGTTGCACGCAGATATGTGTATGCCTGATTATCCTTTGCTTCAACCGTTGCTTTTGCAGTTTTCGCAGTTCCTTCAATTCCTGTATATTCTGTTCCGTTTTTCTCTGCTTTTTTCTGTGCTTTTGTCTGATAAACATCCAGCAGTTCCTGTGCTGCATCTTCTGTATAAACCTCGGATGCTTTTACAAAACCTCTTACATTTCCAGACTCAACATAAAGCCATCCGTTTTCTTCCTCTTTCAGGATATAGAGCAGACCATCCTGTGATAATGTTCCTACCGCACGGACTTTTTCATCCAACTGCTGTGCTGCAAGTGTTGCGTCCACGCCTGCCTGTTCCATATTTTTTCTTTCTTCCATGGCCTTTTGCAAGTCTCTAACAGCCTTTTGCTTTGCTTTTTTAAATGTTTTATTTTTAATTTTTGATGATTTTTTCTTTGCTGTTTTTTTAGATTTTTTCTTTAATTTTTCTGCATCTTTTCTGGCATTTGCAATATTATTCTCTGTTGCCTCTATATCGTTTCCATCAACATTTTCCGGAATTGCTTCGCGGATATTGATCTTACTTTTTGCAAATGCATACTTTCTTGCAACTGTCCAGAACCGAAAATCTTCCAGTATCTGTGGTAATTTCACAATCTGCTGTTTTGCAACAAGTGCCGCATTACTTTCTGCACTCTTCGTTGTATCTGCTGCTGTTGTCTGCTGTGTAGTATCTGCCTGATCTGTTGTGTCCGGTGCTGCCGGTGTAACAGATGTATCCGGTGTTGCCGGTGCTGCCGGCGCTGCCGGCGTATCCGGCGTTGCCGGTGTGTCTGGTGTTGCCGGTGTATCCGGCGTTGCCGGTGTGTCTGGTGTTGCCGGTGTGTCTGGTGTCGTTGGAATCTCGTCTACTCTTTCTCCCGTAACCGGATCCACTTTCTTTCCATTCACAGTATCGATCAGATACTGTGTCTCTTCATCCAGTCTTACTTCCCCGTTCTGAATCATACCCATTACTGTATCTGACACATCCGTAAGTGTATCATTTCCGTCTACTGATTTTGCCTGGATTCTTTCTGTCTGCACTTCTCCATTCTGCACTTCTCCGGTCTGCACTTCTCCATTCTGTGTTTGTCCGGCTGCTTCAACAGCTTCTGTATTCTGTATATCAGAAGCTCCATCTGCAAGTGCTGAAGCAGGTGTTCCTATCATCAGTCCTGCCGCCATAATTCCTGCAAGTGCTTTTATTCCCAATCTTTTTGCCACTTTAATATTTCTCAGTCTCAAATTCTGTCTCCTTTCCATGCAAGCCTTTTTCTATATAACAGGATTTCCCCCTTTTACCTATATATCAGCATGTATCTATTTCAATTATACTCCTTTATTTTCCAAATTTCCATAGTTCTTAAAGGTTTATTTCTATCAAATACACAAACATTCCATTAGCCTTTCATCATTTAAATATATGAAAAAGAAGCTGCCATCCCGGCAGCTTCTTTTGTGTTTTATCTTATTCTCTTTTACCGATTCTTACATATCCAGAGGATATTTTGTAGTCAGTGCTGCAACCATCCCTTTAACCTTCTCGATGTTATCCTCACTCTGAAGAACTAGTGCGATGCACTCTGCGATCACATCCATGTCTTCTTCTTTTAATCCTCTTGTTGTAACTGCAGGTGTTCCAAGTCTGACACCACTTGTCACGAACGGAGATCTTGGATCGTTCGGCACCGTATTCTTGTTGCATGTGAT
>CAKRAT010000037.1 GCA_934295165.1 uncultured Dorea sp.
TGCCGAGTTTCAAATTTTGAAAGCCTGCTTTTAGCAGAATTTTGCCCCTTTAGAATTGACCCGCCGATGGAACCTGAGCAGGAACGCCTTTCCAAGCTTTATTCCGGTTCGGGTATCCACAGCCTTATGAATTAAATACCAAATCACCGCATAAATTCATTAATCACATGCAGTACCCCATCCTCATCATTAGACTTCGTAATATAATCCGCCATCTCCCGCACCGCAGGCTGCGCATTTGCCATAGCCACACCGAGACCGGCAGTTTCGATCATTGTCAGATCATTGTAACCGTCGCCGCAGCAGATCATCTGCTCTGCAGTCAGTCCGATACTGGTTAAGAGTTTTAACAGAGAATGAGCTTTATCAATTCCTGACGGCATGACTTCTACGAAGAATGGATCCGAACAGTAGACAGACAGGTAAGAGTGAAACTTTTTGTTCAGCTCTTTTCGTATCTGATCTAACACATCAGGATCGCCGGCTACGAGGAATTTGTTCAGATCGTCCGGAATGACATTCAGAAAATTCTTGCTGGCGTCAACAACCGGCATCTGGTTAATCCGGGATTCCAGTTCCGTATATTGGTTGGATTTTATACCAGATAAGATATGTTCCGGTGCATAAGTCAGGATATCTACTCCCTGATCAGCATATTTTCTGACTGTTTCATAGATTCCTTTGATACAGTCGGTTGGAAGAGTTTTGTTGTAGATAGCTTCTTTCGTCCGGCAGTCCGTAATACGTCCGCCGTTAAAAGAAAGAATATAACTTCCATAATCTTCCAGATGAAGCTGCTCTGCCAGCGGCATAACACCCTGTGTCGGACGTCCGCTGGCGAGTACAACTTTTTTACCGGCCTCCTGGATCTCGATCAGAGCCTCCAGGGTCGGCTGTGTAATTTCTTTTTTGGAGTTGGTAAGAGTTCCGTCCAGATCAAGGGCGAGAATCTGATAATCCATAAATATGTTCTCCTTATATTATAGTTCTTTCAGAACATAATTCTCTGAATCAAAATTTTTCCAGAGCAAAAATTTCCTGATTATAATTCTTCCAGAGCGTGAACGATCTGTGGGAAATTCATTCCGTGAGAAGCTTTTACCAGAACATTGTCCCCGTCTTTGATGATGTCAGGCATAGCCTGGATGAAGCTTTCATTATCTGCGAACCAGAGTGCTTCGGTATTGGCACCCTTAGAGGCTTCTTCTACGAGAGTGCGTGTCAGGTCACCGATTCCGCAGACGAGGTCTACATTCTGCTCTGCCGCATAAGTACCGACTTCTGCATGAAGTGATTCTGCAGTGTCACCGAGTTCTCCCATATTTCCAAGAACTGCAACCTTGCGTCCGATCGCCATGTTAAGGACATCGATGGAAGCCTTCATAGAGATTGGGTTGGCATTGTAGCAGTCATCTAAGATGATCATACGGTCAGTTTCGATGATGTGGTTACGTCCCGGGATAGAAGGCAGGGATTCGATACCGGTCTTGATCTCATCGGCAGTCAGTCCCAGTGTATATCCGACAGCAGCACCTGCAACCGCATTGCTTACCATGTGGATGCCGGGAACAGGAACCAGACAGTCAAATGAAGTACCATCTTTTAATGTGATCGTGCAGGAAGTTCCGCGAAGTCCCTGTGGTTCAATATTGTCGGCACGGAATGTACAGTTGTCTCCCATTCCGAAGAAGACAGGGGTTACACCTTTTACCGGACTCATCTTTGATAACAGGTCATCATCACCGTTCAGGATGATAGAACCGCCGTTCTTCATATCCTGGATCATCTGTGATTTTTCCTGAAGGATGCCTTCTCTTGTCTTGAAGAACTCCAGATGTGCGATGCCGATATTGGTGATCACACAGATGTCAGGGCTGGATACAGATGAGAGACGTCGCATCTCACCGAAGTGGTTGACACCCATCTCAAGAACGGCAACTTCGGTGTCTTCCGGCATATCGAAGATCGTGATCGGAAGTCCCCATTCGTTATTGAAGTTACCGAGTGTTTTATGTACATGATATTTCTGAGCCAGAACGGAAGCAATCATTTCTTTGGTGCTGGTCTTTCCGACACTTCCGGTAATTCCGACAACTTTCATATCGAAGGAATCACGGTAAAGCTTGGCAATGTCAAGCAGTGCCTGGCCTGTGGATTCTACCAGGATATAAGGAAAATCCGTCTCACCGAGATCTTCGTGGGATACGACACACATAGCACCGGATTTTACGGTATCCGGGATGAATTTGTGTGCGTTGACACGTTCTCCGTCAATGGCAACGAATAAGTAACCAGGCTGTACCTTCCGGCTGTCGATCACGACACCGGAAACTTCCTGGCTGAGAATACTTTCATCACCGTGGAAAGTACCTCGGCAGGCTCTGGTTATATTTTCAATTGAAAGATTTTTCATGGATAGTTATCCTCCTTAATAACGGGCTTTCATGGATTCCTGAATGATAGCCTCGCAAAGTTCGCTGTATTCATATCCGGCAGCTTTGGCAGCTTTCGGAAGAAGGCTTGCTGCTGTCATTCCCGGAAGGGCATTCATTTCCAGACAGTAGAATTCACCGTCTGCATCGGATACGATAAAGTCTGCACGGGAGTATACATCCATGCGGAGTGCTTCAAAGGCACGTTCTCCGGCACGCTGGATCAGTTCCTGTGTCTCTGCATCCAGTGATACAGGAGGGCAGATCTCGGAAGCACCGCCTGCCTGATATTTGTTCGCATAATCAAAGAGTCCGTCCTTTGGAACAATTTCAACGAGCGGAAGTGCTTTTCCTGCAAGAATACCGCAGGCAAATTCACGGCCTTTGATAAATGGCTCGATGACAACCTCGTCTGTGTTGTCTATATCAAAAGATTTGTGGATCGCATCATAATAATCTTCTTCTGTGTAACAGATGTATACACCGATACTAGATCCGTTTGAGCATGGCTTTACAACCAGTGGAAGGTAATATCCAAGTTCATCCAGACGGGTATCTTTCGTCTTTACTGTCAGAGAAGTTCCTCTTGGAGTCGGGACACCGCTGGTTTTGAAAATCTGTTTTGTGACCAGTTTGTTCATGGATAATGTACATCCAAGAGAGTTCGGTCCGGTGTATTTGATTCCCAGATTGTCAAAAGTCGCCTGAAGTTTTCCGTTTTCACCGATGGAACCGTGAAGAGCCATAAATGTGATATCAGCCATCTGGCAGAGTTCAATAACATTTGGTCCGATTTCGGAAGGTGACTGGTCCGGGCGTGATTTGCGAAGTGCATCCAGATCCGGTACAGATGTTGAGATTCCCTTGGAAATCTCAAGTCCGCCGTCCGGACGGTCGAATACTTCTTCTAATTTATCGGAATCGCATGGAAGGCCGAAGAACACATCCAGAAGGAATGCCTGATGTCCCATCTCACGGAGAGTTTTACAGATTCCGGCTCCTGAAAGTAAGGATACATCTCTTTCCGGACTGAGTCCGCCTGCTAATACTATAATTTTCATGATCAATAAGTCCTCCTTTAATCTGTCATATTCATCTGATCCAGCAGTGATTTTTTAACATTGTAGAGTTTCTGGGAAAGGTCCACATAAACTCTGTGTGGATAGAAGAGACGCTTGGTCTCATCCCATAAAGTGTCTTTTTCCGCGCGGCAATATGAGGCAATCTCTTTTAATGACGGAGATTTGTAAATGCATTCGCCGTTTTTGAAGACAGGTACAAGAATCTCGCGTACCGTATAGGTACCGCCGGAAAGTTTCGTCTTTTTCCATGTTTCTATCGGGTCAAAGAGAAGCAGATCCTGTTCGGTATCAATGACTTCATCGGCAAAACAGATAAGGTCTGCCTTGATCTTACCGCTTTCTTTTTCGTAGATACGGTAGATCGTCTTATTGCCGGGATTGGTGATCTTCTCGGTGTTTTCCGATATTTTTATCTTCGGAACGAAGTCCCCTTCTTCATTCTGGATGGCTGCCAGTTTGTACACACCTCCGAAGGAAGGGCAGTCCTTGGATGTGATCAGATTGGTACCGACACCCCAGGAATCAATGGCTGCGCCCTGCATCTTCAGATCGTGAAGAAGGAATTCATCCAGATCATTGGAAGCACAGATGGTAGCTTCAGGGAATCCTGCATCGTCCAGCATCTTTCGAGCTTCTTTTGAAAGGTATGCAAGGTCGCCGCTGTCCAGACGGATTCCGTATTTGTTCAGTGGTTTTCCGGAATCTCTGAATTCCCGGAATACACGGATGGCATTCGGGACACCGGATTTTAACGTATCGTATGTGTCAACTAAGAGTGTGCAGTTGTCCGGATACATCTCTGCGTAAGTCCTGAATGCAGTGTATTCATCCGGAAAACTCATGATCCAGCTGTGTGCGTGGGTTCCCATAACAGGGACATCAAACATCTGTCCGGCAAGTACATTGGATGTGCCGACACATCCGCCGATCATCGCTGCTCTTGCACCATATAATCCCGCATCAGGACCCTGTGCACGGCGCAGACCGAATTCCATAATACCATCGCCGTTAGCGGCAAATACAATACGGGAAGTCTTGGTTGCGATCAGTGACTGATGATTGATGATATTCAGGATCGCTGTCTCGACAAGCTGCGCTTCCATAATCGGAGCAATCACTTTCAGAAGAGGCTCCTTCGGAAATATGACGGTTCCCTCAGGGATGGCATAGATATCACCACTGAAGTGGAAACCGCTCAGATAATGAAGGAAGTCTTCTTTGAAAATTCCAAGACCTCTTAAATAATCTACGTCTTCATAAGTAAAATGCAGATTCTTTATATAATCAATTACCTGATCAAGACCGGCACATACAGAATATCCATTGTTGCAAGGGTTCTGACGGAAAAATACATCAAAAATAACCTTTTCATTCTGCCCTTTTTCGTAATACCCTTGCATCATGGTGAGTTCGTACAGATCGGTCAGCAAGGTAAGATTGCGTTTGCTCATTTTCAAACTCCTTTTTACTGTTGTTTGCAGTACATTTCTTTTTTAGTTATACCGTTTTATTATAGCACTTAAGGGGATAAATGTAAAAGAAAAAAACAGGCACTAAACAAGTGCCTGATTCTTATGAATAGTTTCGCGAATGATGTTGCGGCAATGTTCGCCGATACGCTTTTTCTCGTCTTTGTCCAGTTCTTTCGGATAGATTGGTTTGCCATATTCCAGAATAACATGTGTTTTCTTAATGAATGGTATATGACCTTCAAAGATATCGCAGGTATTATTCAGACTCATCGGTATGATCGGACATCCGGTCTTCTCTGCAATCTTAAAGGAACCGTTGTGGAACGGAAGTAAAGATAATTCTTCGCCGTTGTTCCTGGTGCCTTCCGGAAAGATACAGATAGATACACCGTGCTTTACATAATCGATGGCCTGAAGGATAGTCTTTAAGCCTTCTTTCGGATTCTCCCTGTCAAGGAAGAGGCAGTAGAGACGCTTCATCCAGGTGCTGAGAAGCGGGATGGAGAGCATCTCTTTCTTTGCAATGTAACCGGTCAGGTTCCTGCATCTTGCATACGTGATCACAATATCAAAATAACTTCTGTGGTTTCCGATAAAAAGAACCGGTTCATCCGGAATATTTTCTTCACCGATAACGGTGAGTTCGATTCCGGCAAGCCGGATGATCACTTTGAATGCCCACTGGACGATCCGCAGACTGGAATAGTCCATCGTTTTTTTGCTGACCTTTCCGATCAGCCATTCAATCCCAAGAACCGGAATGCCGATGATCAGAAATAAGATCACGAATAAGGCAACTGGTATAATTCTCATAATGAATACTCCTTTTTGTTCTAGTTCTTTTATCATAGCATAAAATCCGCATTTTTTACACCCATAGTGTGTAAGATAGTAGAGAGAAAGTAGAAGTGTGTTACTGCCTGTATGTTGTGCAGACAGTAACGGAAGTGTCAGAAAGAAGGACGCATTGAAAGAAATAAAAATGCTCTTAACTGTGATTGCAGGTACCGTATTGCTTTCCGGCTGTGGTTTTGGCACGATAGAAGAACAGAAAACAGGAGATGTCACATATGAGATCGTAAAGAAAGAAGAGATTCCGGAACAGCTGAAAGAAGAGATTAAAGAAGCAGAAAAGTCAGAAATGTGGATCAGCTATGCGGATACAGGAAAGGAAGAAAAATGTCTGTATGTGGTGCGTGGGTACGGGACGCAGCAGACAACGGGTTACAGTATCGAAGTAAATGAATGCTATGAGACTGCGGATACAGTGGTTGTCTGTACAACGCTTCAGGGACCGCAGAAACAAGAAAAGATACATAAGAAAAAGACATATCCATATATTGTCATAAAGATGCCATATACAGAAAAGCAGATTATATATGAATAAAAGGTGTTGAAAAAAGGAGGTAGAAAAAAGCAATGAAATATCAGAAAAAAGAGATCCGCACATTTCAAAGCGGGAAGGCGGTTAATGACCAGTTCTATATAGATGGTGATTACAATGTCCCAGATGCAAAACGAGATGTAGGCAAGGTCATATTAAGTGATGGTATGCTGCAGGTAGAAGAGATGAAGCAGGTAGAAAGTTATCTGAAGGTATCAGGAAAACTGGAGTTCAAAATCCTTTATATGGCAGATGAGATGGTTCCGGCACCGGCAAGTCTGGAGGGACGGATTCCATTTGAAGAAATGATATATCTGGAGCAGGAACCGGAAGGAACTCTGGCGTTAAAAACAGCAGATGTGGATCTCACTGTGACGGTGATTCATTCAAGAAAGCTGAATATCAAGACACTGGCAGAGATTACGATTGTCATGGAGAAATGTACCGGTGAAGAGATCACGACGGATGTGGAAGGGGAAATTCCGATCTTTAAGAAAATGAAAGAGGAGGAACTGTTAAAAGTATTTGCCACAGGAAAAGATACATACCGGATCAAAGAAGAGATTGCATTAAGCGGTACAAAGGAGAATATCGGTACGCTTTTGTGGACAGATGTGACGGGTGGAAAAGCGGACACCCAGATCGGAACGGATGAACTGTTGATCCAGGGCGAATTGAATGTATTCTGTCTGTATGAGACGGTAGAAGGCAAGACCGACTGGGTGAGCCGGATGGTTCCATATGAAGGACGGATCGAGTGTGTGGGTGCAATGCCGGGAATGTATCATCAGGCAGTATTACGTCTTGTGGATGTAGGCGTAGAGCCGCGGATGGATGAGAATGGGGAGATGCGTATTCTTGGAATAGAAGCGACGTTGGAAGTCCGGCTTGTCGTCTACGAAGAAGAGCGGATACAGATCCTGGAAGATATGTATATGCTGGATCATATCTGTGTGCCGGATATAAAGGAAAAGAGATTCTTCCGGCTAAATCTTCAGAATCATTCCAAATGCAGGATCAGTGAAGAATTGACATTGCCGGAGTTAAAAGACGATATCCTGCAGATCTGCCACTGCAAAGGAAAGATCCAGATGGATACGATGAAAGCAGAGGAAGACGGTATCCATATCGAAGGCGTGCTGCACCTGCAGTTCTTATATGTGAGGGAGGATGATCAGGCACCGTTCGGTGTATGGAACGGTATGGTCCCATTCAGTTATCTTCTGGAAAATGGCGGCGGTGAGCCGGATATGGATGATCTGGACTGGACGGTTGAGCAGCTTTCGGTGGGACTTATGGGAAGCGGTGAAGTAGAGGTAAAAGCAGTTCTGGCGTTCAACTGTTTTCAGAAGGAACCAGTACAGATACAGAATATTGAATCAGCAGAGTTCCGGCTGGTGGATACAGAAGAGCTGGAAAACCGTCCGGGAATTGTCGGATATTTCGTGCAAAATGGGGATACATTGTGGAATCTTGCGAAAAAATATAATACGACGGTGGAAAATATAAAAGAAGTCAATCATATGGAAAAAGAAGATGTAAATAAAGGCGATAAAATATTGATTTTTAAGCAAAATTTGAGTATACTGTAAGCACATTGTATACAAGGCGTAAGGAGACAAATGAGATGGATAAAATGGAATTGAAGGCACTTGGAAAGATCAATCTGGGTCTGGATGTTCTGGGACGGAGAGAGAACGGATATCACGATGTGCGCATGGTGATGCAGACGGTATACCTGTACGACCAGATCCGGATGGAAAAGACGAAAAAACCGGGCATAGAGTTGTCGACGAATCTTTTTTATCTGCCTGTGAATGAGAATAACCTGGCATATCAGGCAGCAGACCTTCTGTTGAAAGAGTTTGATGTAAAAGAGGGCGTGAAGATCACACTGAATAAACATATACCGGTAGCGGCAGGAATGGCGGGCGGAAGCTCGAATGCGGCAGCGGTACTGTTCGGGATCAACCGTATGTTTTCACTTGGACTTTCACAGAAAGAACTGATGGAAAGAGGCGTGACACTGGGAGCAGATGTTCCGTACTGTGTTATGCGCGGAACGGTTCTTGCAGAAGGGATCGGAGAGATTCTCACACCGCTTCCGGCATGCCCGAAATGTCATGTTCTGATCGCAAAACCGCCGGTCAGTGTATCGACAAAACTGGTGTATGAGAAACTGGATTCCCATGAGATTAAGAATCATCCGGATATTGACGGAATCATTGACGGGCTACATGCTCAGGATATCACGAAGGTAGCTTCCCGCATGGGAAATGTGCTGGAGAAAGTAACGACCGAAGAATATCCGGTCATTGAACAGATCAAGAATGTCATGAAGGAGCAGGGGGCGCTGAATGCTATGATGAGCGGCAGCGGTCCGACAGTATTCGGCCTTTATGAGACGAAAGAAAAAGCCAGAAAAGCAGCAGCAAAGATAAGAGAACAGCAATTAGCAAAGCAGGTGTATGTGACCGGCATACACAATGCAAGGAGGAAATAAGCATGGAACCGAATTTTAAAGTAAACATGAATGAGTATCTGCCACTTAGAGATGTTGTGTTCAATACTTTGAGACAGGCGATTCTTCGTGGAGAGTTAAAACCGGGAGAAAGACTGATGGAGATCCAGCTTGCCAATAAACTGGGTGTGAGCCGTACACCGATCCGTGAAGCAATCCGTAAGCTGGAACTGGAAGGACTCGTACTGATGATCCCGAGAAAGGGTGCAGAAGTAGCGGAGATCACGGAGAAGAATATGCGTGATGTCCTGGAAGTGAGAAAGGCTCTGGAAGAACTGGCAGTACAGCTTGCATGTGAGAAGATCACGGCAGAAGAGATTGAAGAGATGAAGAAAGCGGCGGAAGATTTCAAGAAGGTCTTAAAGAGCAACGATATCACAGAGATTGCTGAAGCAGATGTACGTTTCCACGATATCATTTACATGGCAACGGATAACCAGAAGCTGATCCAGCTGCTGAATAACCTGCGTGAGCAGATGTACCGCTACCGTGTGGAATATCTGAAGCGTGAAGAAGCACATCCGCAGCTGATCGCAGAACATGCGGCGATTATCGAACATATCAGCAAAGGCGAGAAGAAGGCCGCAACAGATATTATGTGTAAACATATCAATAACCAGGTAACGACCGTAATTGATGTGATCCGTACGAAGCAGAGTTAAAAAACGAAATTCGTTAAGTTTCATTTAATAAAAAATACACATATGAAATATATGAAATCCGGTAAAAATTTATAAAATGTGAGTAGAATGTATAGCTGGGAAACATCGTGTCAAGACTTCCTGTATCAGTAAAAGGTGCTGATCAGAATCAGATGTGAATGAATAATCTGAACAATCTGGAAATGAAACAGGAATTACAGTTTGTGCAGTATCCGTGAACTGTAAGATACAGGAAGGAGATACATAGATGAAACGGGAAAGAATTTGCCTGATCCTGGCATGTCTGTTATCATTCGTACTGACAACCGGGATCATGAACCGGCGCATGGAAGTGGTCCATGCGGAAGTCACAGAGACACAGAAGTCACTGGCAAAGGAAGTATTACGCTTTCATGTGATCGCGGAAAGTGACAGCGCGGAAGATCAGAGAATTAAGTTACACGTGCGGGATGCAGTGCTCTGTTATATGAAACTGCATATGTCGGAAGCAGAGCGTAAAAGTGCACATTCAACAAAAGCCTGGGTGAAAAAACACCAGAAAGAACTGGTGAAGACGGCCGATAAAGTGTTGAAAAAAGAAGACGTATCATACCGGGCACAAGCAGAGGTGACGACCTGTTATTTCCCGGATAAACGTTACGGTGATATCATATTTCCGGAAGGGGATTATGAGGCACTGAGGATTACGCTGGGAAGCGGGAACGGACATAACTGGTGGTGTGTGTTGTATCCAAGCCTGTGCTTTACCAATGCGACCTGTGCGGTGGTAGATGAAGACGGAAAGAAAGAACTGAAGGAAGCACTCAGCGCAGAAGAATATGAAATGGTAACCGCCACTTCAGAATTTAAGATAAAATGGTTTTTCTTCGGAAATTCAGATAAGAATCCGGAGAAAGAGCATACAAAGGAGTCAGACTAATCATGAGAGACAATCAGTATACAGTAGACGGAAGAATCCGGTTCAGTGAAGTGGACCATACCAGAAGAATTACGCTGCCGGGCATCGTGAATTATTTTCAGGACTGCAGCACATTTCAGTCGGAAGACCTCGGACTGGGAATCGTGCATTGCAGTGAACGGAAAAGAGCCTGGATCTTATCCTCCTGGCAGGTAGTCGTAGAACGCTATCCGGAGATGGGAGAGAAGATACAGACCAGTACATGGGCGACCGATTTTAACGGATTGTTCGGAGAACGTAATTTCTGTATGACGGATGAAGAAGGAAATGATGTGGCGTATGCAAATTCTCTGTGGGTATACATGGATATGGAGAAGGGACGTCCGTCAAAGCCGGAAGAGTCGGAGATCGTTCCGTACGGAGTCGGAGATCCATATGAGATGGAATATGAATCCAGAAAGATCCCGCTTCCGAAAGAGACAGAAGCACTGGAGAGCTTTTCGGTGCGCAGATATCATATCGACACGAATGAACATGTCAACAACTGCCAGTATGTGCAGATGGCACTGGAGTCACTTCCGAAGGATAAAGAAGTACGGCAGATGCGTGTGGAATATAAAAAATCAGCAGTCTATGGCGATGTGATCTATCCAAGAATTGCGGTAGAAGATGACAGAACAGTCGTAGAACTGTGTAATGAAAATGCGAAGCCGTATGCAGTGATCGAATTTAAATTCGTGTAAGTACATTGCATTTTATTATAGAGTTCTATATAGTAGAACAGCGGATATGATGCAGACAGTGACCGTTATATATCACGATAAACAGTATAGAAGACACAATGGAAACAGAGAGAAAACAGAGAGGAAACATATGGGATTAACAGATTATTTGGGAAAGAAAAGAAGATTGATGATCGTCAAAGAAGTAGAGTTCGGAGTCTATCTTGGAAATAAAGATGACAAAGTACTGCTTCCGAAAAAACAGGTACCGAAAGACGTAGAAGTCGGTGATCCGGTAGAAGTATTCTTATACAAAGATTCATCCGACCGTCTGATCGCGACGACACAGGAGCCGAAGATCACACTGGATGAGCTGGCTGTACTGAAGGTGGCAGACACAGGAAGAATCGGTGCATTCCTTGACTGGGGACTGGAGAAAGATCTTCTCCTTCCATTCAAAGAGCAGACTGCAAAAGTGAAAAAGGGAGACGAAGTTCTGGTTGCACTTTATGTGGACAAATCCGGAAGACTCTGTGCAACAATGAAAGTATACGAAAAGCTCCGTACAGATTCTCCGTATAAAAAAGACGACCATGTAGAAGGAATCATTTACGAGACAAGTGATAACTTCGGAGTATTTGTGGCAGTTGATAACTGTTACAGTGCGCTGATTCCGAAGAGAGAAGCATTTGGCAAGTTAAGAGTCGGAGACCGTGTATCTGCCAGAGTCCTGAAAGTAAGAGAAGACGGAAAGCTTGATTTAAGTGTCAGAGAGAAAGCATTTCTTCAGATGGATGCCGATGCGGCACTGATTATGAAACGCATGGAAGAATATGGCGGAAAGCTTCCATTTACCGATAAAGCCGATCCGGAACTGATCAGGCAGGAATTCGGATTAAGCAAAAATGCATTCAAACGTGCCGTAGGAAGACTTCTTAAAGAAAGACGTATAAAAATTTCTGAAAAGAATATTGAAATGAAAAAGAAATAGGGTATAATAAAGACGATGAAGATAAGAAGAGAAAAGGAGAATGAGAAATGAAAGTACAGAATATTACAGATATAGAAGGATTTTTCAAAGTTGTTGATTCTTGTGAAGGAAAAGTTGAACTTGTAACAGGCGAAGGTGACAGACTGAACTTAAAATCAAAATTATCTCAGTATGTATCCATGGCTAATATCTTCTCTAATGGAGAGATTCCGGAACTGGAAATCGTTGCTCATGAGCCACAGGATATTGATAAACTTGTAAAATTCATGTTTGTCGGAGCAGGCAAATAAGACTGAGACGAACAGTGATATTCGAAAGGGTGTTCCCTGAAGGGGGCACCTTTTTTTATCATTGTGGCAGGTCCTTTATGTAGTTTATATAGATTGTATATAGGAGAATTATAGATAGAAGAAGCTGATGAAAGCAGGTTCTTTAGAGAGTACAATAGGAAGGGAGAAAGATATGAGCTTTGCACATCTTCATGTCCATACAGAATACAGTCTGTTGGATGGATCGAATAAAATTAAAGAATGTGTAGCCAGGGTAAAAGAACTCGGGATGAACAGTGTGGCGATCACGGATCACGGCGTGATGTACGGTGTGATTGATTTTTACCGTGCGGCAAGGGCAGCAGGGATCAAGCCGGTTCTTGGATGCGAGGTCTATGTTGCACCGGGATCCAGATTCGATAAAGAAGCTGTCGGAAGCGGTGATGACAGGTATTATCATCTGGTGCTTCTGGCGGAAAATGATCTGGGATACCATAACCTCATGAAGATCGTTTCCAGAGGATTTACGGAAGGCTATTACTATAAACCAAGAGTAGATCTGGAAGTACTGCAGGAATTCCATGAAGGAATTATTGCACTCAGTGCATGTCTTGCCGGTGAGGTACAGAAGAATATCTTACGTGGTATGTATGAAGAAGGAAAGGCAGCAGCTCTCCGGTATCAGGATATTTTCGGAAAGGGGAATTTCTTCCTGGAACTGCAGGACCACGGAATGCAGGAACAGCAGATCGTGAACCAGTCACTGCTGCGGATGGCACAGGAGACGGGGATCGAGCTGGTTGCGACGAACGATGTGCACTATACTTACGCAGAAGACGTAAAACCGCATGATATCCTGCTGTGTATCCAGACCGGTAAGAAACTGGCGGATGAAGACCGTATGCGTTATGAGGGCGGTCAGTATTATATTAAGTCGGAAGAAGAGATGAAGCAGTTATTCCCATATGCGCTGCAGGCACTGGAGAATACGCAGAAGATCGCAGACCGCTGTAATGTGGAGATCGAATTCGGTGTTACGAAATTACCGAAGTATGATGTGCCGGAAGGATATACTTCATGGGAATACCTGAATAAACTTTGTTTTGACGGTCTGAAAGAACGCTATCCGGACGGGGATGAATCTCTGAGAGAGCGTCTGGAATATGAATTGTCGATTATCAAATCCATGGGATATGTGGATTATTTCCTGATCGTGTGGGACTTCATCAATTATGCGAGAACACAGGGAATTAAAGTCGGACCGGGACGAGGTTCTGCGGCCGGAAGTATTGTATCGTACTGTTTGGGAATCACAAGTATCGATCCGGTTAAGTACCAGCTGCTGTTTGAACGATTCCTGAATCCGGAACGAGTATCTATGCCAGATATTGATGTGGACTTCTGCTTCGAAAGACGGCAGGAAGTTATTGACTATGTAGGGAGAAAATACGGCGCAGACCGGGTGGTACAGATCGTAACCTTCGGTACGATGGCGGCCCGTGGAGTCATCCGTGACGTAGGGCGTGTCATGGATCTCCCATATGCGTTCGTAGACAGCATTGCGAAGATGGTGCCGGCAGAGCTGAATATTACGCTTGATAAGGCTCTTAAGATGAACCCGGAGTTCCGAAAATTATACGAAGAAGATGAACAGGTCAAAGAACTCATCGATATGTCAGGAAGGCTGGAAGGTCTTCCAAGACATACATCTATGCATGCGGCAGGAGTTGTGATTGGTCAGCGTGCGATTGAAGAATTTGTGCCATTGTCCCTTGGATCGGACGGTTCGGTGACAACACAGTTCACGATGACGACACTGGAAGAACTGGGACTTCTGAAGATGGACTTCCTGGGTCTGCGAACCCTGACTGTAATACAGGATGCAGAGCGTCTGGCAAGTATCAGCAGCGGCAAGACGATCGATATTAATAAAATAGATTATGATGACAAAGCGGTACTGGCTTCGATCGGAACAGGAAAGACAGACGGTATCTTCCAGCTTGAAAGTGCCGGAATGAAGAACTTCATGAAAGAACTGAAACCGCAGAATCTGGAAGACATTATCGCCGGTATCTCCTTATACCGTCCGGGCCCGATGGATTTCATCCCGCAGTACATCAAGGGAAAGAATAACCCGGAGAGCATCACATATGACTGCCCGCAGCTGGAACCAATTCTGGCACCGACTTACGGCTGTATCGTATATCAGGAACAGGTTATGCAGATCGTGCGTGATCTGGCGGGATATACACTTGGACGAAGCGATCTTCTGCGAAGGGCTATGTCAAAGAAAAAGGGCAGTGTCATGCAGAAAGAGCGCCAGAATTTCGTTTACGGGAATCCGGAAGAAGGGGTACCGGGCTGTATCGCCAACGGAATTGATGAGAAGACGGCGAATAAGATCTATGATGAAATGATCGATTTTGCCAAATATGCATTTAACAAATCACATGCGGCAGCCTATGCAGTAGTATCATATCAGACGGCCTGGTTAAAATATTACTATCCGGTAGAATTTATGGCGGCACTTATGACTTCTGTAATCGATAATCCGGGCAAGGTATCAGAATATATTTACAGCTGCAGACAGATGGGAATCCAGATCCTTCCGCCGGATATTAACAAAGGCGGGGGAAGCTTCTCGGTTGACAGCGGTAATATCCGTTACGGTCTGGCGGCGATCAAGAGTATCGGAAAACCGGTGATCGAGTCGATCATCCAGGAAAGAAAGAATGGCGGAGAGTTCAGCAACCTGAAAGACTTTATCGAGCGTCTGTCAGGGAAAGAAGTCAATAAGCGTACGATCGAAAGCTTTATCAAATCTGGTGCATTTGACAGTCTGGGCGGTACAAGGAAGCAGTTCATGGTAGTTTATGTGCAGATTCTGGATCAGGTGAACCGGGAACGGAAATATTCCATGACCGGACAGCTGTCGTTATTCGATATTGTAAGTGATGAGCAGAAAGCGGAATTCGACATACCACTTCCGGATGTGGGGGAATATGAAAAAGAAACAAAACTTGCATTCGAAAAAGAAGTACTGGGTGTGTACTTAAGCGGTCATCCGCTGGAAGACTATGAAGAAAAATGGAAAAAAAATATTTCCAGAACAACATTGGATTTCCAGCTGGATGATGAGACTGGAAGAACGAAGGTACATGACGGTGCAAAAGAGATTGTCGGCGGAATGATCACCAACAAGACAATCAAATATACCAAGACAAATAAGGTAATGGCATTTATCACACTGGAAGATCTGGTGGGATCGGTGGAAGTAGTGATCTTCCCGGGAGATTTTGAAAAAAACCAGATGTATCTGAATGAGGAAGCCAAGGTATTTATCAAAGGGCGTGTATCGGAGGAGGACGATGCACCGAGTAAACTAATCTGCGAACAGGTGATTCCATTTGACAAGACGAAGAAGGAATTATGGCTTCAGTATCCGGATAAAGCGACGTATCTTCAGCAGGAAGGAATGCTCCAGGATATATTGAAGGTATCTGAAGGAACGGATGAAGTTGTCATCTATTGCCGGAAAGAAAAAGCAGTAAAACGTCTGGCAAAGGGCTGGAATGTGACCGTAGATTCGGTGTTGTTGAGCAGATTGACGAATTATCTGGGGGAAACTTGTGTAAAAGTTATGGAAAAACCCATTGAAAGCGTGCACTAATTCATGTACAATATCATCGGAGAGAAATGATAATGGTTAGAAGATAATTGGAACAAACTAATACAATGGAGGAATGAATCATGGCAGACAAAAAAATAATTCGTACAATAGGTGTATTGACAAGTGGTGGAGATGCTCCTGGAATGAACGCAGCAATCCGTGCCGTTGTTCGTACAGCACTGGGTAAAGGAGTGAAAGTAAGAGGTATCAGAAGAGGATATCAGGGACTTTTAAACGAGGAAATTATCGATCTGTCAGCCAGAGACGTATCCGATACAATTGAGCGCGGAGGTACAATTCTTCAGACAGCCCGCTGTGCAGAGATGCGTACAGAAGAAGGTCAGCAGAAAGCAGCAGCTATCTGTAAAAAATATGGTATTGATGGTCTGGTAGTCATCGGTGGTGACGGATCATTTGCCGGAGCTCAGAAACTTGCTAACTTTGGAATCAACACAATCGGACTTCCGGGAACGATCGATCTGGATATTGCCTGTACGGAATATACAATCGGATTCGATACAGCCGTTAATACAGCTATGCAGGCGATTGACAAAGTACGTGATACATCAACATCTCATGAGAGATGCTCTATCATCGAGGTTATGGGTAGAGATGCAGGATACCTTGCACTGTGGTGCGGTATTGCAAACGGAGCAGAGAAGATCCTGATGCCTGAAGAACATGATTATGACGAAGAGAAGATCATTGAAGATATTCAGGAATCAAGAAAACGTGGAAAGAAGAACTACATCATCATCAATGCAGAGGGTGTTGGAGATTCTATGAACATGGCTAAGAGAATTGAAGAAGCAACCGGTATGGAGACAAGAGCAACTATTCTCGGACACATGCAGCGTGGTGGAAGCCCGACATGTAAAGACAGAGTATACGCTTCTATCATGGGAGCAAAAGCCGTAGATCTTCTGCTTGAAGGAAAGACAAACCGTGTTGTAGGTTACAAACATGGTGAGTATGTAGACTTCGATATTGATGAAGCACTTGGAATGACAAAAGGAATTCCTGCTTACCAGTATGAGATTGCAAAAGAGCTGGCTCTGTAATTAGAACCGTAATAAAGAATAAAAAGTTATCTGTTTTATGGCAGGTAACTTTTTTTATAGTAAAGTATACAAGGGAGGTTTCGACATAAAATCTCTTGAAAATGCACGTCCAAGACGGTACAATAGTAAAATATGGTGGAGTATTCATAAAAGGAGATTTAATATCGTGGAAAATAAAAACAGGAACACTGCAGCAATCGGTGTGTTTGATTCGGGAGTCGGCGGTTTGACCGTCACAAGAGAGATCATGCGTCAGCTGCCGAATGAAAATGTAGTATATTTTGGGGATACAGCAAGAGTTCCATACGGAAGTAAGTCAAAGAATAACATTATCCGTTTTTCCAGACAGATCATCCGTTTCCTGAAGACAAAGAATGTAAAGGCAATCGTGATCGCATGCAACACGGCCAGTGCACTGGCACTGGATACGGTGCAGGAAGAATTTGATATTCCGATCATCGGTGTGATCGTACCGGGAGCAAGAGCTGCCGTAAGAGAGACGAAAAACGGTCAGATCGGTGTACTTGGTACAGAGGCAACGATCAAGAGCGAGACTTATACCAAAGAGATCAGAAAACTTATGCCGGAAGCGGAAGTTATAGGGAAACCGTGCCCGTTATTTGTCCCGCTGGTAGAAGAAGGATTTGCAAAGCATAAGATCACAGAAGAAGTGATCGATATCTATCTGTCCGATATGAGAAAGTCGGAGATCGATACACTGATTCTGGGATGTACCCACTATCCGCTTCTCAGATCCAGGATCATGGCATATTTTGGAGAGTCCGTACATATTGTAAATCCGGCATACGAGACAGCGATGGATCTGAAACAGATACTGGAAGAGCAGAAAATTGCCAATACATCGGGAGAACCGGCGGCATATGATTTTTATGTCAGTGATGCGGCAGAAAAGTTTAAGAAATTTGCCAATTCAATCCTGCCATATGATGTAGATAAGACACAGGCAATTGATATTGAAGATTATTAGGAGAATATATGACAAAAGACGTATTATTAAGTATATCCGGTCTGCATCAGGATGTGACCGGTATTGAAGCACAGGGCGATGAGCCGGGAAGTGAACCGATTGAAGTAATTGCACCGGCAAGTTATTACATGAAGAATGGCAAGCATTATGTCATCTATGATGAGCTGGTGGAAGGAATTCCAGGAACGATCAAGAATAAAGTAAGGATCATGGATGATCAGAAAGTAGAGATCATTAAGAACGGCATCACGAATACACACATGATATTCGAAAAAGACAAGATCAATATGACACAGTATGAGACTCCATATGGTGAAATGATGCTTGGAGTATTTACCAAAGATATCCGGTTTGACGAACAGGACAAAAAGATTACGGTGCATGTGAACTATGCATTGGATATCAATGGCGATCCGGTTGCCGATTGTAATATAGATATAAAAATAACAGCATTAGAACGATAAGTTCCAATGCTGTTATTGAGTTAAGTATTTATTTGTTTCGTAATCTTGCAAAAAATCCTTTTTTCTTCTCCGGTACTTCGAGAGGACCTCTAACGCCTCTTACTGCCGTGATGTAAATGCCACTGATCGTAGCTTTTACTTCTTTCTTAACCGGAATTAAAGGATATATCTGTGCATCACACATAAGTGTCATGATCTTTGGTCCGACTTTTGCTTTTACTACCGGTACTTTAGAACGGCGAAGATACTTCGGTGTGTTCTCGATTACGATGTCCGGTAAGCCGGATTCTTTTAACTTCATACGACCTTTATCGATAACCAGAATGGAAACCGTCTGTGCAACTGCATCGAGCTGTTGCTGCTGTTCTGCCTGTCTTTTTTCTGCTTTTTTTCCAATGAAATATAACGCAACACATGCAACGATCAAAATCACAAGGATTACCAATAATACAATTGTAAATGTTTTCACAACGAACCTCCTATATTCTTTATTCCATAAAAGATATTCTAACATTGTTTTGATAGGAGTGCAAGAAGTATACAGGAAAAGTAGGAGATTTCAAAACGAAAATTTTGATAAAAGAGTGAAATATATGTGAAAATGCTATGAAAGTTTGGCCAAATGTGATATAACAGAAAGGTATGTGGTATGGGATACTGCAAAAAGCAGATGGGGAATTTCCCGGCTTAAAATGAAAAAAATGAGGTGCAATATGAAAAAGAAAGTGGCAATGTTATTAACAGGTGTTATGGCAGTCTCTCTTATGATGACTGGTTGCCAGTCGACGAAAGGTCTTGAGAATGATAATATTAAGATCTCTGTTTACAAAGGTGTTGAAGTAGATAAGGTCGATGAACCAAGCGAAGTAACGGATGATGATGTGACAGCACAGATTCAGTCTGTACTCGAAGAAAATGCAACAACAAAAGAAGTGACAGACCGTGCAGTAAAGGATGGCGATACAGTAACGATCGACTTTGTAGGCAAGATGAATGGTGAAGCATTTGACGGTGGATCATCTACAGACTATCCATTAGAGATCGGTTCCGATTCATTTATAGATGGTTTTGAGGACAGTATTATCGGACACAAAATCGGTGATACATTTGACTGGAACGGAAAGTTTCCGGACAATTACGGAAGTTCTGATCTGGCAGGAAAAGATGTAACATTTACCATTACGGTAAAATCTATTTCTGAAAAGAACACACCAAAGCTTACAGACAAATTCGTAAAGAAAGTGTCTAAGAAATCAAAAACAGTAAAAGAGTACAAAGCAGAAGTCAAGAAGTCTCTCGAAGAAGATAATGAGAAGACATACAATGATTCTTTACAGCAGGAAGCATGGCAGAAAGTTGTAGACAATACAAAAGTTAAGAAATATCCTAAGAAAGATGTAAAGAAGATTGAAGATTCTCTGATTTCCCAGTACAAATCTGTTGCGGAAGCTTACAGCATGTCATATGATGACCTGATTGAACAGCAGATGGGAACGACTGTTGAAAAGTTTGAAAAACAGGTAACAAAAGCTGCAAAATCCAGTGTAAAACAGTCACTGATCACAAAGGCGATTGCAGATAAAGAGAATATCAAGTTAGACGATGCAACATATAAGAAAGAACTTAAGAAGATTGCAGACGAGTATGGATACAACAGTGTGAAAGCTCTGAAGAAAGCTGCTGCAAAAGCAGATCTGAAAGAAATTGCACTGAATGATCTTGTAAAAGAATGGCTGGCTAATCAGTGTATCCAGGTTGAGTCAAGTTCAAGCAGTTCATCAAGTTCAAGCAGTTCATCAAGTTCAAGCAGCTCATCAAGCTCAAGCAGCTCATCAAGCTCAAGTAGTTCGGGCTCAGGCAACTAAGCACGTCGAAGAAGAAAAATCTGTTTGAATTTAACGAATGAAGACAGACTGAACTGGAATTAAAAGAAAATGTAAAGATAAAAACTCCCCCGGAGTTTCTGCTACAGCACCATTTGGGTACAGCAGAATATCCGGGGGAGTTTTTGTTTTAAGTATTATCGGGAAAGATTTCTTTCCACTCTCCGGGACGCAATGATCCATCAAGTACAATATCACCGATGGAGATACGTTTTAATTCGATTACACAACAGTGGACGGATTTCATCATGCGCCGGATCTGGCGTTTCTTTCCTTCAGAAATGGTAATTATCCCATAGGTGACGGGGTGTTCCGGCCGGTTTTTGTTGATATCTTTCTGGATTTCCTCCGGCAGTGTGGAAAGAATATCGGACATCACGGCATGGCCTGTTACGGTGATCTTTGCCGGCGCGGTCGGCGTGTCGGCACCTTTCAGAATGACTCCGGTTTCCAGATCGTGTACCAGTTCGGGTGTCAGATCCCCGAGAAGTGTAAATTCATAAGTTTTCTCTTGGTGATATGCCGGGTGTGTGAGCCGTTGGTTGAAGATACCGTCATCCGTGATCAGGAGAAGTCCGGTTGTCTCTCGGTCGAGTCGTCCGACAGGGGAAAGTCTGTCATTATGCAATTCTTCAAAATAATCCATAACTGTCGGATAACGGTCATCCCGCCGGGCAGTGACGCAGCCGAAAGGTTTGTGGAACATGTAGTAGTGAGGCATAGCTGTGGCTCCTTTATTGTGTCAAAATTATTTTACATAGTGTATATTGATTTGTCTCAGATATTTTCCGGATAAAAAGCTCTGTGTAAAGCATACCACAGAAGAGGAAAAAGGAAAATATAAGAATAAATGACTGCTTATTGACAAAAATTATTAATTATGATATTTTCTTTTAGATGATAAATGACCGATGGGGGAGTAACAGGCGTATAACGCAACAAGTCAACATACTGATCGATGGATCTGGCTTGTTTTAATTTGTGAGACTCATGTGTAGCTGTAATATCTATGCGTGGACTCTCTCTATCTATAAGAAAGTATAGACCAGGTATGGCAGGCAGCTGCTATATCTGGTTTTTTTGTCATGTGTTTGAAATTAATTTTGGAGGAAATGATAATGGATTGGAATTTTTTATTCTTTATGAACAGTGCCTTACTTGGAGTGGGACTGGCAATGGATGCATTTTCAGTCTCACTGGCAAATGGAATGAATGAAAAACATATGAAGAAATCAAGAATGGCTTATATTGCGGGAGTATATGCATTCTTTCAGTTCCTGATGCCTATGATAGGGTGGATCTGTGTGCATACGATCGTACAGGTCTTTGGACAGTTTCAGAAGTTCATTCCGTGGATTGCATTGATCCTGCTTCTGTATATCGGAGGAAGCATGATCAAAGAATCTGTGCAGAGTGAAGAGGAAAAGGAAGAGGTGAAAAAATTAAGTTTTGCTGTGCTTATGATGCAGGGAATCGCAACATCGATAGATGCGTTGTCTGTAGGATTTACCATTGCCGGGTATGGTCTGGTTATGGCTGTAGTCTGTTCACTGATCGTGGCAGTGGTAACGTTTGTGATATGTGAGACAGGGTTGTAT
>CAKRAT010000038.1 GCA_934295165.1 uncultured Dorea sp.
AATAAAATCCAAAAATTTTCAAAAGGCGACTTTCAGTTGATACGACCTGATGTTATATTCGATGAGACCAATCTGGTGCTCATTATAGGTGAAGGGGAAGTATACAGGGGAAGTTTTACAATGAGGGCGAATAATGAAGGAAGGATACGGGGACTTGTATACTCGTCTTCTTTTCGTGTTCACTTCAAAGACCAGGGATTCGAAGGGAATCCGTCAAGGGTTGAATTCACATATGATGGACGGGGACTCCGTCCGGGACATGTGGAAGAAGGAAAATTCACGATTGTATGTAGCGGCGGGGAATACGAGCTGGCGTTTACGGCAATCATAGAGAAGCCTTATGTTATGACAACTTACGGAAAGGTGCAAAGTACCGATGATTTCCGCAAACTTGCGATCAAAGATTTCTCGGAAGCGGGAAGATTGTTCCGTTCCAAAGAATTCTATGAGATTTTAAAATATGAGAATGAGCGTACATTCTATTTGTATGATAATATGCGGAAATGGTCTCTTGGAGAACAGTCCATGGAAGAATTTATGGTAGGAATTAAACAGAAAGAATGTATATTTCTGACACTTCAGGGAGAAGGAATGCTGTTTGAAGATCTGACAGAGTCAACAAAGGGAACGCTGACTCTGATGAAGAATACCTGGGGATATATGCCAATCCGTATTGAGACGGTGGGAGACTTTATACGGGTATCAAGATCAGAAATCAGTACGGAAGATTTTGTGGGTAATGCACATGAGATTGAATATGTGGTAAGAACAGAAAAACTCCACGGTGGACGAAATTATGGTGCATTAAAATTTGTGACACCGTATGAGACACTGACGTATGAAGTTGAAGTTCTGCAGAATCAGGAATATGATGAAGATCACAGGATGCCGGAACTTTTACTGGCACAAATTATTAAGGAATATGTAGGATATGTAGCAGGAAGAGTGACACTGGAATACTGGGTGGACAGTGCGATCGAGAAAATGGTAGCACTCCGCAAATTAGATCCGTTGAATGAAGTATATCAACTGATGCTTGGGAATATCTATCTGCTCGGCGGTAAGATGGAAGAGGCAAAATGGATTCTTGAAAATTATAATTATAATCGGTTTGCAATCGGAAAGGATCCTTTGACGAACTGTTATTATCTATATTTGACTGCAAAGATCCGTGGAGATGTCAACTATGAAGAACGTGTATTAGATGAAGTTGGAAAGACGTATATGCGTCATCAGGATTCCTGGTGGCTGCTTTATATGATCTTGAATCTGGACAGCAGATATAAGAATCCTTATAAGCGTCTGGAAGTACTGGAACAGCAGTTTGAATATGGTATTCATGCAGTGATGTTTTATCTGGAAGCATATCTGTGCTATCAAGAGAAACCAACGCTTCTTAAGAAACTGGGATCTTTTGAAATTCAGGTTTTAAATTTTGCAACGAAGTACCGGATGATGACAAAGGAACTGGCACTTTATATTTCGAATTTTGCCAGCCAGCAGAAAAAATATAGTGATAATCTTTTTCGGATACTGGAAAGAATCTATAAGATGTATGATGAGCCAATGATACTGAATACTATCTGTACACTTCTGATCAAGGGAAATAAGACGGCGAAGAAGTATTTCACTTGGTATCAGAAAGCAGTGGATTCTGATCTTAAGATCGCACAGTTATATGAATATTATATGATGACGATTGACGAGGAAAGTGCACATGGACCATTGCCGAAATCGCTGGTGTTATATTTCATGCATGGCAATGCCCTGGATTATAAAAAAGCAGCTTATCTGTATGCTAGTCTTGTGATTCATGAAGAACAGGCCGGAGATCTGTATCTGAATTACAGGGAACAGATGGTAGCGTTTACGTGGGAGCAGCTGATGAAGCGGCATATTACGGAATCACTGCGTACATTATATAAGAGGTTCTGCAGGGAAGATGAGATGACAGCAGAGCGTATGGAGGCAATGCGTGATATTTGTTATTCTTATGAAGTAAGAACCAGAGTAGGAGAAATGAAGTGTATACTGGTGATAGAGAAAGATGGTTCGGTGCGTCAGCGTATTCCGTATGACGAGAAGAACGGTGCAATTATTTATCTGTATGATAAAGAATCGAGAATTGTGTGGGAATCTGTGGAGGGACGTCATTATACAGATTCTATTCCTTATGAAACAAAAAGGTTGTTCTATGAACCACGTTTTGTAGATATGTGCAGAAAATACGCTGCATCTACCGGATTCTGGAATCAGAAACCAGAGAAAGAAAAGCCAGATTATGAAAAAATTCAGGCAAAAGGAATTGATTTGTTTGATGATAAAGATGTATTTATGGTCTGCAGCAGGAGAATCCGGGAAGAGAATTATACAGAAGATGATTTCGTAAGCTATCTTGCATTTGAAATGTTCCGGCGTGGGCAGTATGATAAAGTGACACTGACGTATCTTGCAGAATATTACTGTGGTGCAATCGGTGATATGAAGAGACTCTGGAAAGTATTGAAGCAGTATGGTGTTCCGTCTTATAAAGTCAGTGAGCGTATTATCACGCAGATGGTGTTTGCGGAGACATTGTTTGAAGAAGAGCATATTTTTGAAGATTATTATCTGTCGGATAATGTGTATTTCCGTTTGAAACAGGCTTATCTGGCATATGTTTCAAGAGAATATGTAGTGTACGGAAGAAGTCTGGAAAAATGCGTATTTGAAATTATTGCGAATGAATGTGAGGAAAAAGAAGATCTGCCGGATGTATGTAAGATTGCACTTTTAAAATATTATTCTGATAAAAAATATTCAGAAGAGATGGAAGAAGTACTTCATCAGGTATTGCGTGAAATGTGTGAAAAACAGCTGGTATTCCCATATTATCTGAATTACAAGGGAGAATGGTTAAGAGAAGTGCAGCTTTATAACAAAGTCATGGCGGCATACCGCTGCAAACCAGGAGATAAAGTGAGACTTTATTATAAAATGAAACAAAAAGACAGGGAAGAACTTGGATACAGGGCAGAAGCTATGATGCCGGTGTATGAAAATCTTTATGTAAAACAGTTTGTACTTTATAATGATGAGTCTGTGAATTACTATTTCCAGGAATCGGGAAGTGGAGAACTGATCACAACAGAGAAGAAAACATTAACTGTAGATAAGAACCGTATTTATGCCGGAAAATACCAGAAACTAAACGCTATGACAGATATGGATTCAAAAGCAGAACTATTTAAGGCCATGCTGGAATTCGAAGAAGAAGAGCAGATGGCGGATCAGATATTTAAGATATATTAAAAAATAAAGAAAGGAGGAGATGATAATGAAGAAAGGAAGTATTCTGGGAGTTGATCTGAATGAAAAAAGCTGTCAGATCAGTTATTATGACGAGAATAAGGAAGAACCGGAGACCATGGAAGCGGCTGTCGATAATTATCAGATTCCTCTAATCCTTGGCTATTATAAAGACCGATGGGTGTTCGGTCAGGAAGCAAAACGCCTGAAAGAGATGGGAGAAGGTGACATGGTCACCAATCTGTTCCGAAAAGCGGTGAAAAGAAAGAAAGTCCGCGTGGGTGGAAAGATCCATGACGGTGTCTGGCTTCTTGCAAAATTCATGAGTCTGACACTGAAGAAATTCGAACGGATTGATTATATTACATTTTCCGTACCATATACCAATGTAGATATGTCGAAGATGCTGAAAGGTATCGGAAAATATATCGGTGTGCCGGGAGAATGTGTATTCGTACAGGATTATAAAGAAAGCTTCTGCCAGTATATGTTTTATCAGCCAAAAGAACTCTGGCAGTATGAATCTGCATTGTTTTACTGCGATGCACAGGAAATCCGTGCATATATGCTGAGGCGGCTGAATACTTCGGGTACGAAGAGCCGCGACATGTTTGTCACAGTGGAAGAGGTTGCCAATGCACATATGAAAGAGCTGGAAGCAATTTATCCGGTGTTAAATGTTGACAAAGCCAAAGACGCCGATGAAAGTTTCAAATCTTTTATTCAGAATGTATTTGATAAAAAAGTGGTATCGTCTGTATATCTGACAGGAGCAGGATTTGAGAATAACTGGTACCCAAATTCCCTGAAGGTATTGTGTAACGGACGGAGAGCGTTTCTTGGAAATAACCTTTACAGTAAAGGAGCCTGTTATGCATCCATGCGTTATGCTGATCCGTATGATGACGGACCAATTTATCTGGATGGAACGAAGATGACAGAACAGATTTGTCTGCGCATGAGAATCGGAGGACATGAAGGCTGGTATCCGATTGTTGCGTGGGGAACACACTGGTATGAAGCAGATGGCCAGTGGGAGGTGATTCTGGAAGATACATCAGATATTGAGATTCATATTGAGACACTGGACGGAGAAGACCTGAAAGTAGAAACGGTATCGCTAGAGGGTCTTCCGAAGAGAATGGATTATTCCCTCAGACTGCAGATTGAAGTGATGTTTCTGGATGAACGCACCTGCAGACTGAGATTCAAGGATGTTGGCTTTGGAGAATTCTATCCGGCATCAGATTTCCTTGTAGAGAAGGAATTACATTTAGGAGGTATCAATGGGCAGTTTAATTCTTTGTCATAAAAAACGGGCCAAAAGACCTTTTGAAATATCCAGAGTGCATATGAGGATCTATACGATCGAGGAATTGTGCTATTATATCTGCAATAATCTGTATCTGATTGATTATACGATCGTGAATGAACGGTTATGCAGGTGGATTGGCGATGAACTGGAGCTTTCGGAGTTGTCGGCAGAGCTTCGGAGACTTCTCCGGGAAAATGGATCTATGGAGGAATTTGTACTTACGGTTTTGAAGGAATCCAATATCTATGCGGCAGCAGAGATTCATAAAATGCAGAGCGTTCTGGAACAATTGCAGTCACAGAGAGATGTAGAAAAAGAAAAATATAAAGCAGATACTCTGCAAAACAGTAAAGAATATGAGTCGGCGATTCTGGTATACCAGTCCATTCTTAATAAAGACTGGGATGAATCGGTAGACAAGAAGTTCTATGGGCGTGTATATGCAAGTATGGGATCGGCATACGGACATCAGTTTCTGTATAAAGAAGCTGCAAAGGCTTATCAGGAGGCGTACAATATCTGCGAACAGCCGGATATGCTGAAGGCATATCTGTATAGTTGTTATAAAGCATTGCCACATGAGGAATATATGAAAATTCTGTCGGGAAATCCTGTATTACTGAATCTTGATGTGGTTTTGCGAGATGAGATGGAGAAAACAAAAAAAGAAATCGGTATGAATATTTCTGAAGAAAAATTGAATGAGTGGAAAAAGGAATACCGCAGGATTGACAAACACCGTGGAATATGATAATATATCCAAAGATTTTAGTGTGGTAAAGTAATCAACTGCTAAACTGGTAAAAGGGTGTAGCGGCTATTTGGCACACGTAAAGGGAATACAGGAGGATATATAATATGAAAAAGAGATTAATACTGCTCCTTGTTACGGCAATGGCAGCTACAACGGTATTGGCAGGATGCGGAAGTAAAGATTCAGGATCGTCCGACAGTGGAAAGAAAGCTACAAAAGAAGCAAAAGTAGAAAATGGTGATGATACTTTTATTGTTGGGTTTGATGCTTCTTTTCCGCCATACGGATTCAAAGATGACAGTGGGGAATATGTAGGATTTGATCTTGATCTTGCACAGGAAGTGTGTGACAGAAATAACTGGAAGCTGGTGAAACAGCCAATTGACTGGGATTCTAAAGATGCAGAACTGAATTCGGAAACAATTGACTGTATATGGAATGGTTTTACGATGAATGGTCGTGAAGATGATTACACTTGGTCGGATCCATATATAGATAACAAACAGGTTGTAGTAGTCAGAAGTGATTCGGGTATTGATGATTTTTCCGGTCTGAAAGGAAAACACGTAGAAGTACAGACTGATTCTTCTGCACTTGCGGCATTGGAGGACGATCAGAAAGATCTGGCAGCAACATTTGCAGATCTGAATCAGGTTGCAGAGTATAATACAGCATTCATGGATCTGGAATCTGGAGCATGTGATGCAATCGCAATGGATATCGGAGTTGCAAACTATCAGGTGAATTCGAGAAAGAATCCAGATGATTATAAGATTCTGGATAAAGAAATCTCTTCTGAACAGTATGCAGTTGGATTCAAAAAAGGTAATACAGAGCTGAAAGATAAAGTCCAGAAGACGCTGGATGAGATGGCGGAAGACGGAACAATTGACAAGATTGCAGAAAAGTATGCAGATTACGGAGTTCCGGGTGCGTTGTGTATAGGAAAGAGCAGTAATTAAAAATGAAGGGGCCAACCCCGGAGGGGATTGGTCCCTTTTAGCTCGTCGTTCATTCGGAAGAAGCTTGAGAGAACTGGAGGATGTTACAGATGGAGATAGGAACACTGATAAGAGAACTTGGCGGAGGAATGTGGATCTCAGCAGAAATATTTATTCTGACCTTACTTTTTTCGCTGCCATTGGGACTGGTGGTCGCATTTGGCAGAATGTCGAAGATCGCACCGGTCAGATGGATTTCAAAATTATACATATCAATCATGAGAGGAACCCCGCTGATGCTGCAGCTTATGGTGGTATACTTCGGACCATATTATTTGTTTGGAATGCGCATTTCAACAGGATATCGTATGACGGCGGTATTGATTGGGTTTGCAATTAACTATGCTGCTTATTTTGCCGAGATATACAGAGGCGGAATCGAAGCAATTCCGATAGGACAGTATGAGGCAGCAAAAGTACTGGGATATTCGAAAAGCCAGACATTTTTCCGAATTGTATTTCCGCAGGTGTGCAAGCATATCCTGCCGGCGGTGACGAATGAGATTATTACACTGGTAAAGGATACTTCTCTGGCATTTGTGCTGGCGGTAACGGAAATGTTTACTATGGCAAAACAGATTGCTGCGGCACAGACTTCTATGGTTCCGTATATCGCAGCTGGTATTTTCTATTATGTATTCAACCTGCTTGTTGCAATGATCATGGAAAAGATTGAAGAAAAACTGAATTATTACCACTAGGAGGAATAGATCATGAGTCTGCTTGAAATGAAAAATATTAAAAAAAGTTTTAACGGAGTAGAAGTTCTGAAAGACATTTCTCTGAAGGTAGAAAAAGGAGAAGTTCTTGGTATCATCGGTCCTTCTGGTTCTGGTAAATCAACACTTCTTCGGTGCGCAACAGGGCTTGAGACTGCGGATGGGGGAGAAATCCATTATGAAGGAACATTTGGACTTGTGTTCCAGAATTTTAATCTGTTTCCCCATTATTCAGTAATGAAGAATATCACAGATGCACCGGTCAAGGTGCAGAAGAGAAAAAAAGAAGAAGTTTATAAAGAAGCGAGAGAGCTTTTGAAGAAGATGGGGCTTGCCGACAAGGAAAATGCATATCCGTGTCAGTTGTCGGGAGGACAGCAGCAACGTGTATCGATCGCAAGAGCACTTGCGCTGCATCCGGATATTCTGTTTTTTGATGAACCGACGTCGGCACTGGACCCGGAACTGACGGCAGAAATTCTGAAAGTTATCCGTGAACTTGCATTGGAACATATGACGATGGTGATTGTTACACATGAAATGAACTTTGCGAGAAACGTATCTGATCATGTGATCTTTATGGATGGAGGCGTGATTGCAGTAGAAGGAACGCCGGAGGAAGTATTTGATTCAGCGAACGAAAGAATGAAAGAATTTCTTGGAAAATTCAACGATTAACTGTCAAAATTCTAATGAATAGCATGTAATTATAAGTAAAACTTATTAAAGACCGTATTATAAATAATGTATCGGCACGAGTACAAGGCAGGTGGAAATATTGCTTTTCCTTCTGCCTTGTATTATACTGATATAGCAAAATGCTTTTTAAAGACAGTTTTGACAAATGAAAAATTTGAAAAGAATGGAGTCTGCATTTATGAATGAATTTGAAAAAGTAACAACAGGACTGGGTGAAGAATGCGGTGTGTTTGGAGCCTATGATATGGATGGCGGAGATGTTGCACCATCCGTTTATTATGGACTTTTTGCATTGCAGCACAGAGGACAGGAAAGCTGTGGTATCGCAGTAACGGATACATATGGAGAGAGAAAAGTACATTCCAAGAAAGGACTTGGACTGGTAAACGAAGTGTTCGATGAAGAGTCGTTGCAGGAACTGAAAGGAAATCTTGGTGTCGGACATGTAAGATATTCGACTGCAGGTGGTTCCAGAGCAGAGAATGCGATGCCGCTGGTTATCAATTACGTGAAGGGAATTCTTGCAATTGCTCATAATGGTAACCTGACAAATGCCATCGAACTTCGCCATGAACTGGAGTACACAGGTGCTATTTTCCAGACAACGATTGACTCGGAAGTAATCGCATATCATATCGCCAGAGAACGTCTGAATGTAAAGAAGGCAGAAGATGCGGTGAAAAATGCGATGAAGAAGATCAAAGGTGCATATGCACTGGTTGTCACTTCGCCGAGAAAGATGATTGGTGCCAGAGATCCGTTTGGACTGAAGCCGCTCTGTATCGGAAAAAGAGATAATACATATTTTCTTGCTTCCGAAAGCTGTGCGATTGCTGCCGTTGGCGGGGAATTTGTAAGAGATGTAGAGCCTGGAGAGATTGTAAGCTTTACAAAACATGGAATGAAATCGGATAAATCTATGGCGATCGATCCGAAGGAGCAGGCAAGATGTATTTTTGAATATATATATTTCGCACGAATGGACAGTGTGATTGATGATGTGAATGTATATCATGCAAGAATTGTTGCAGGAAAAGCTCTGGCAGAGTCTTATCCGGTAGATGCGGATCTGGTTGTCGGAGTTCCGGATTCCGGACTGGTTGCGGCAAAGGGATATTCCGAACAGTCAGGTATCCCGTATGGAATGGCCTTCCACAAGAACAGTTATGTTGGAAGAACATTCATCAAACCAAAACAGAGCCAGCGTGAAAGCAGTGTAAAGATTAAGTTGAACGTGATCGAAGAGGTTGTAAAGGGCAAACGTATCGTTATGGTAGACGATTCGATTGTACGTGGAACGACCTGTGCAAATATCATTAAGATGCTTAAGAAAGCGGGAGCGAAAGAAGTTCATGTAAGAATCAGTTCGCCACCGTTCCTGCATCCGTGTTATTTCGGAACGGATGTGCCTTCGAATGAACAGCTGATTGCACATTCTCATACAACAGAACAGATCCGGGAGATGATCGGTGCGGATTCTCTGGGATATATGGAAGTTGAAAAACTGAAAGATATGGTCGGTGATCTGGCATACTGTGATGCATGCTTTACGGGTAATTATCCGATGGAAGTACCGGGAAGAGATATTTCACTGGCATTTGAATAAAAAACAGGGTAAAATAGTCAGGTAGAAGAATTGACGAAGGAGATTATTAGTATGAGTAACGACAGATATACAAGTCCACTTTCAGAAAGATATGCAAGCAAAGAGATGCAGTACATTTTCTCGCCGGATAAGAAGTTCCGTACATGGAGAAAACTTTGGATCGCACTTGCAGAGACAGAAAAAGAACTGGGACTGGATATTACAGACGAACAGATCAAAGAATTAAAAGCACATGCAGACGATATCAATTATGATGTGGCAAAAGAAAGAGAAAAAGTAGTCCGTCATGATGTTATGTCTCATGTATATGCATATGGAAAACAGTGCCCGAAGGCAAAAGGAATCATTCACCTGGGAGCAACTTCCTGCTATGTAGGTGATAATACAGATATCATTCTGATGTCAGAAGCGCTGGAGATTGTCAGAAAGAAATTGATCAATGTGATCGCCGAACTTGCAAAATTTGCAGATGAACATAAGAATCTTCCGACACTGGCGTTCACACATTTCCAGCCTGCACAGCCTACAACAGTAGGTAAGAGAGCAACGCTCTGGATGCAGGAATTTATGATGGATCTGGAAGATCTGGAATATGTCAAAGGAAGTTTAAAGCTTCTCGGATCAAAAGGAACGACTGGAACACAGGCAAGCTTCCTGGAACTCTTTGACGGAGATCAGGAGACGATTGATAAGATCGATCCGATGATCGCCAAAAAGATGGGATTTAAAACATGTTATCCGGTATCCGGACAGACTTACTCCCGTAAAGTAGATACCAGAGTGGTAAATGTACTTGCAGGTATCGCAGCAAGTGCACATAAGATGTCCAATGACATCCGTCTCCTTCAGCATCTGAAAGAGATTGAAGAGCCATTTGAGAAGACACAGATCGGATCTTCTGCAATGGCGTATAAGAGAAACCCGATGAGAAGTGAAAGAATTGCTTCCCTTTCAAGATACGTGATGGTAGATGCCATGAACCCGGCAATCACATCTGCAACACAGTGGTTTGAAAGAACACTGGATGATTCTGCAAACAAACGTCTCAGTGTTCCGGAAGGATTCCTGGCAATCGATGGTATCCTGGATCTGTGCCTGAATGTTGTAGATGGACTGGTGGTATATCCAAAGGTTATCGAAAAGAGACTGATGTCAGAACTTCCATTCATGGCAACAGAGAATATCATGATGGACGCTGTAAAAGCAGGCGGGGACAGACAGGAACTTCACGAGAGAATCCGTGAATTGTCTATGGAAGCCGGACGTAATGTTAAAGAAAAGGGATTAGATAACAATCTTCTGGAACTGATCGCTGCAGATCCTGCATTCAATCTTTCTCTGGGAGAATTGCAGAAGACAATGGATCCTGCAAAATATGTAGGACGTGCACCGATTCAGGTTGATGCATATCTGAAGAATGTTGTAAATCCAATGCTGGAAGCAAACAAGGACATCCTTGGAGTAACGGCTGAGATTAACGTATAAATTGTATTATAAAGAAATTGCTGAGAAATAAAGTGGTGTCCGGAATGTGCCGAGATGCCACTTTATTTTCATATAAAAGCGTTTTATAATAATTGTATAGAACGAAGGAAAAGAGGGTGGACAGATGGAACGGGTTATGAAAATAGTCAACATCAAAATGTATGAAACATGAATGAGGATGCGCACGGATTTTACGATGCTGGTTGTGCTTGTGGTTCTTGTACAACTTTGGTCTAATGTATTTGTGTGGAATGTAGGAAGCACGTGTTTATATGAAGAGCGGTTTATGACGTACAAAAATGTGTCGGAAATGTATGCCGGAGAAATGGCGGAACATATGAATACATGGAGAATGATGGGATGTCAGGAAGCGGAGATTGTTGCAAAGAAAGCTGTTGTGAGAGATGCGGCGGAGACAATTGAAAAACCTGTAGTGGAAGAGAATGTGCATTTTACAGAGAATAAGATAGTAAGTGAAAAGACCGGTGCAGCAACAGGTATCTGGTCAGAAGGTGATGCAGTACAAGAGAACCTGATCACAGGGGAGAATATATCATCGGAACATCTTAAAGATAGTATTGTAAAAAATACAGAAAATGATCTGGAAGCAGGCAGAACAACTACGGATGAGATGAAACAAAAAGTGTTAGAACTGGACGGCTTTGTGATAGATGAGAATGGGATAATTAAAAATTGCAAGGATCCTGTGTTTGTTTCGGAGGGCGGTATCGTCGTATTTCCGGTAGATGAAAGATGTATGGGAATTGGAAGTGAAGCACTGGATGGAATTGCATCTGTAGAGGAAATTTACATTCCGGCTAATATTACTTTCATTGCACCGGGTGTATTGGAAAAACTTGAGGGTCTGATGTACATAGAAGTTGCATCGGATAATCCAGTCTATGAAAGCCGCGATGGAATCCTGTACAGTAAAAGTGGAGAGCTGATAACAATTCCGTCGGGAAGAGAATAAAAAACCTGTAGATAGTATTGTGCTTTATGCGCATATAGAGGGCGATATGAAGAAAAGGATATGTGAAGGGAGGCATATCCTTTTCTTTTTTCCGCAAAAAACAGACTGGGATTTTGAAAGGACAGGTGTTATAATAGGCAGAGTCGAGAAAGCAAAATAATTGGTATAAGGAGCAGAAATAAGGAAAATGAATATTCGACAGGTGACAGACGGGAAGGAAGATTATATAAAATTACTCTGCATAGGGGATCCGGACGAATCAAGAATCCGTAAAGTGCTGGAAAAAGGGGAACTTTTTTTGCTGGAAGAACACGGAAAACTCCGTACATTATGTGTGGTTATATTTTCGGAAGAAAAGAAATGCGAGATAAAAAATCTCGTAACATTGGAAAAGGACCGGGGGAAAGGATATGGCCGGTATATGATCCATTATATTTGTGAACATTATTGTTCGCAATATGACTGGGTGTATATGAAAAAAGAACGATGTCTGGATATCATGGAATTTTGCGATAAGTGCGGATTTTCGGATGAAGAGGAAACATATCTGAAAAAGGAACTGATGTCGGAGATTGATACGAAGAGGGTAATCAACCTTGCAGTGGAAGCAGGAAGAATGTTATTGAAAAATGGGGGCGAGATTTTCCGTGTGGAAGAGACGATGATGCGGATCTGTCATAGATTTGGGGTGAAATATGTCGATTTGTTTACGCTGAGTCATGGACTGTTTATCTGTGCAGGAACGGATAAAGAAAAATTATATACAAAAGTAAAACAGGTACCGCTTTCCTCTACGCATCTGGGGATTGTAGCAGAAGTGAATGATCTTTCCAGAGAAATTGCGGCAGGGCATGTTGGAATTGAAGAAGCAATAAAAAAGTTAAAAGAAATCAATAAGATACCGGCTAAGCGTATTCCGTATCAGATTGCAGCAGCAGGACTGAGTGCAGGAGGTCTGGGGTATCTGCTTGGTGGAACACCGATGGAAGCATTTGTGGCATTTTTTGTAGGCTGCGTAGTATTTGGCTGGTCGCTTTTTGCCGGTAAACATGGAGTGTCTAAAATTTTGATTCATATTGTGGGAGGGATTATCATTGCATCTATGGCGCTTGCAGCAATGCAGATACCTGTGTCCGGGACGCTGCGGATGGAAGGAATTGTGACTGGTGGAATTATGCCTCTGGTACCGGGACTTGCATTTGTGAATGCAATCCGTGATTTGGCGGACAGTGATTATCTGGCGGGAACAGTAAAAATGATTGACGCGGTTATGGTATTTGTATACATTGCGATCGGCGTTGGAACGGCATTATCAGTATATCATCATGTGTTAGGAGGCATTTTGTAATGATCATAAAAATCATAGCGAATCTGGCATGTTCTTTTATCGGGACAATTGCATATGCAGTCATGTTTCAGGTGCCAAGAAGATTTTATATCGGATGTGGAATAACCGGATCGGTGGGATGGATGATGTATAAGCTTGCGTCGGTGTATTGTTCAGTGGCAGTTGCATCGTTTGCGGGAACAGTATGTGCGGTGCTGGTTGCGAGAATGCTGACAGTCCGTCTGAAATGCCCGATTACTGTTTTTATGATTTCGGGTATCATTACACTGGTGCCGGGAGCTGGCATTTATTTTACGGCTTATTATCTGGTGACAAATCAGTTTGCGATGGCGGCGGTAAAAGGTATCGGAGCAGTAAAAGTGGCATTTGGAATTGTACTTGGAATTGTCTGTATTGTATCGATTCCAAGGGAAGTATTCCAGAAAGAATACTGGATAGAAAGAAAGCTTGCGAAACAGCAGAAGAAATTGAAAAAGTGAACGTATAAAAGATCTGATAGAAAAGGTTGCTGTCCGCCTCGGACTTGTGCTACAATGTAGAGACGGATAGTGTTCTAATGTATGTAGAGATACATAGATTTCATACATTTAAAAACAATAAAGAAACAGGAGATAATGATAGTTATGAGTAAGGTAAGAACAAGATTTGCACCAAGTCCTACAGGAAGAATGCATGTGGGAAACTTAAGAACAGCATTGTATACTTATTTGATCGCAAAGCATGAAGGCGGGGATTTTATCCTTCGGATTGAAGATACAGACCAGGAACGTTTTGTGGAAGGCGCGCTGGATATCATTTATCATACTTTAAAAGAAACCGGACTGGTTCATGATGAAGGACCGGATAAAGATGGCGGAGCAGGCCCGTATGTGCAGAGCGAGCGTAATGCACAGGGAATCTATCTGAAATATGCTGAGCAGCTGATTGAACAGGGAGATGCTTATTACTGCTTCTGTGACAAAGAACGTCTGGAGTCTTTGAAGAGTAAGGTGTCTGATGAGGATGGCGGAACAGAGATCGTTGTATATGATAAGCACTGCCTGCATCTGAGTAAAGAAGAGATCGAAGCAAATCTCGCAGCAGGCAAACCACATGTCATCCGTTTTAACATGCCGACAGAAGGAACAACAACATTCCATGACGAGATTTACGGAGATATCACCGTTCCGAATGAAGAACTGGATGACCTGATCCTGATCAAATCTGACGGATATCCGACATATAATTTTGCGAATGTTATCGATGACCATCTGATGGGAATCACACATGTAGTACGTGGTAACGAGTATCTGTCATCTGCACCGAAATATAACAAGATCTATGAAGCGTTCGGATGGGACGTGCCGGTATATGTACACTGCCCGCTAATCACAGATGAGAACCATAAGAAACTTAGCAAACGATGCGGACATTCTTCTTACGAAGATCTGATAGGGCAGGGATTCGTGACAGAGGCGGTTGTAAACTACGTGGCACTGCTTGGATGGTCACCGGAAGGAAATCAGGAGATCTTTTCACTGGAAGAACTGGTAAAAGCATTTGACTTCCACCGTATGAACAAGTCACCGGCTGTATTCGATCTTGGTAAATTAAAATGGATGAATGGTGAATACATTAAAGCCATGGATTTTGACAAGTTCTATGAAAGAGCGGAAAAATATATCCATGAAGTGATTACCAAAGATTATGATCTGAAGAAGATTGCTGCACTGGTAAAATCGAGAATTGAGATTTTCCCGGATATTGCGGATCAGATTGACTTTTTTGAGGCTGTACCGGAATATGATACTGCAATGTACTGTCATAAAAAGATGAAGACCAATGAAGAAAATTCACTGGAAGTATTAAAAGAAGTCCTTCCGCTTCTGGAAGCGCAGGAGGATTATAGTAATGATGCGCTGTTTGCACTGCTTAAGAAATATGTTGATGAAAAAGGTGTAAAAGTCGGTTATGTCATGTGGCCGGTCCGTACCGCTGTTTCTGGAAAACAGAGCACACCGGGTGGAGCAACAGAGATCATGGAGATTCTTGGAAAAGAAGAGTCTGTAAAACGAATTAAAGACGGAATTGAATTATTAAGCAAGTAAGGGGATTCTATGAGTTTAAATCATGCTCAGACAGAGGCAGTCGCCCATAATGAAGGACCATGCATGGTCCTCGCCGGCCCCGGATCGGGGAAAACTCTAACCATTGCAAAGAGAATAGAATATCTGATCATGAAGTATAAGGTAAGGCCAGAAGAAATTCTGGTCATTACCTTTACTAAGTATGCGGCTCAGGAAATGAAAGAAAGAACCAGACGGATCTGCGGTCCGTCTTCTTATGCTGTCACATTCGGAACATTTCACGGAATCTATTACGGAATCCTGAAATGGGCGTATCGTCTGGAATCATCGAATCTCCTTACGGATGAAGAAAAATACCGGATGTTAAGAAATCTTCTGCCAAAAGTCGGATGGGATCAGGAGCCGGAAACGGATGAAGAAAAAGACTATCTGCAGGAACTAGCCGCAGAGATTGGGAAAGTAAAGAATAATTGTATGGCTATTGAAACTTATGAACCGGTAAAATATACAACTGAAAAGTTCCGTGCACTATACAAAGATTACGAAGAAGAGAAGAAAAAATGTCGGAAGATTGATTTTGAAGATATGCTGATCCAGTGCAGGGATCTCTTTTTTAATTATCCGGATATTCTGAAAAAATGGCAGGACAAATTCCGGTATATTCTGGTAGATGAGTTCCAGGATGTGAATCAGGCACAGTATGATGTTGTCCGTATGCTGGCCGAACCGCAGAATAATCTGTTCGTGGTGGGGGATGATGATCAGTCGGTATATGGATTCCGTGGAGCGAAGCCGGGAATCATGATGGAATTTATGAAAGATTATCCAAAGGCCAGGAGGGTGCTTTTGGATATCAATTACCGCAGCAGTGCTTATATTGTCAATGGTGCTTTGAGAGTGATCGGTAATAATAAAATCCGGTTTGAAAAGAAGATCGAAGCATTTCAGAAAGCAGATGAAACGGTTCATGTCCAGGAAGTAAAAGACCCTGTGCAGGAGGCAGAATATGTGCTGGAAAAAATAAAGGACTATCAGGAAAAAGGTATTGCTTATACAGATATAGCGGTGTTGTACCGGACGAATGTGGATGCAAGGACAATGTCAGAGCTTATGATGGAATATCAGATTCCGTTCGTGATGAAAGAGCATCTGAATAATATTTATGAGCATTTTATTGCGCAGGATATCAGCAGTTATTTCCATCTTTCACAGGGGGAATATAGCCGGAAATATTTTTTGCAGATTGCAAACCGGCCAAACAGGTTTTTTTCAAGGGATAGTATGAAAGGCGGAACAGTTACCTATGATTCGCTCAGAGAATATTACCGGGATAAAAACTGGATGACAGACAGAGTAGATCAGTTAGAATGGGACATGAAGATGATAAAAGACAAAACACCATATGCAGCAATCCAATATATCCGGAAACATATGGGGTATGATGAGTTTTTAAAAGATTATGCGGCATACCGGAAGATTTCACCGGAAGATCTTTTTGCGGTGCTGGAAGAGATATGGCAGAATTCCAAAGGATATAGAACAATCTGCGACTGGTTTGAACATGTAGAACGATACGGGAAAATATTAAAGGAGCAGAATTGTAAAAAAAATGCGGCAGAGGGTGTGAACCTGATGACGATGCATGCGGCAAAAGGACTGGAATTTGATACGGTATTTGTGATCGGGGCAGATGAGGGCAGCAGTCCGTATAAGAAAGCAGTGACGGATGAGGAAATCGAAGAAGAGAGACGGCTTTTTTATGTGGCAATGACCAGAGCGAAGAGGAAACTGATCATCAGTTATGTAAAAGAAAAAAACGGGAAAGATATGATTCCTTCCCGTTTTGTGTCCGAATTACTCTTCGACGTCTGATTCATCAAATTCCTGAGAATCCATCCACTCATCAAAAGCATCAGCGGCAATTTCGTATTCGTCATCATCTTCAATGTTGCCGAGGTCCGGTTCACCGTCCTCAGTTTCATTGTATTGATAAAGATAAACATCACCGGCTTCATTAGGCTCAAGATTTTCATCCAGAGGAAGCAGGGCGATGTATTCTTTGCCTGCAGCTTCATATACTGTGAGGATTGCGCATTCAATGACCTCATCGTTATTGAGTGTAAGCTCTACGGTTGTGTAGCTTTCAGTTTCCTTTGTGTCACTCATATCATAGTCTCCTTTACTAACATTAAAACTTATCTTAACTTTAACAAAGAAACGGATAAAAAGCAAGATGATAGTAGTCAAACAGATAAAAATGTTGTAGAATGTAGCTATATGTAACGCAATAATAAGGAGGAACAACAACATGATGAAGAAGAGAATGTTAGGAGTGATCGCTGTATTACTCGTATGCATTTTCGCATTATCTGCATGCAAGAAAGAGGCGGGGAAACCGGTAGATAATGCAGTCAGTGAGGATACAACGGACGATTCGGAGAATACAGAGCAGACAGAAAATGCAGGAAAATACAAGTTCGGTTTTTCTGTAATTGATATGCAGAACCCATATTTTATAACACTGGAAATGGCAGCGGAACAGGCTGTAGAAAAAGAAGAATGTACTATGATAGTAAAAGATCCGGCATCTGATGCCGATACACAGGCAGAACAGATTCAGGAGATGATCGATGAAGGGATCAATGCAATTTTTCTATGTCCGGTAGACTGGGAAAAGATTACGCCTTCCCTGCAGGCACTTCAGGAGGCGGGCGTAAAGATCATTAATATTGATTCGCAGGTAAAAGATACGGATTATATAGATGCATATATCGGCTCGGATAATACAGAAGCCGGAAAGCTTTGTGGGAATGATCTGATTGAAAAATATCCGGATGGAGGTACGGTTGCAATTCTGGAAGCAACGGCACAGAATGCAGTAAATGACCGCATTACAGGATTTGAACAGGCAATTGCCAAAGCGGAAAAAGGATTTGAGGTTGTGGAAAGAGAAGATACAAATGGTACGTTTGACAGTGCATTGGAAGCGGCTAAGAAGATTCTTGAAGAGCAGCCGGATGTGACGGCAATCATGTGTGGTAATGATCAGATGGCAGTTGCGGCAAAAACGGCACTGAATCTTGCGGATAATGATCAGACGGTGGTGTACAGTGTAGACGGTTCGCCTGATATAAAAAAAGAATTGAAGAAGGCAGACAGCCAGATTGCAGGAACAGTAGCACAGTCTCCGGTCAATATCGGAAAAAAGGCGGTAGATGTTGCATTGGAGGTTCTGGACGGGAAAGATTTTGAGGCGGAGACATTGGTAGATGTATTTATGATCAATAAAGAAAATGTTGAAATGTATGGCGCGGATGGTTGGCAATAAGCGCAGACAGACAACGGGAAGGACATGACAGACATGAGAGAGGTTCAGGGATATCCAATACCACTGGGGGTGCAGATTGGTAAAAACAGGATTAATTTTTCCATTGCAGTTCCGGCAGATAAGAGCTGCCGGCTGTTATTATACCGTGTGGGGAGAAAGAAGCCGTACCGGCAGTTTGAGATGAAGCCGGCAATTGGTGAGGTGCGTTGTATGGCACTTGAGGATATTGAACCGTCGGAGTATGAATATAATTATCTGATAGAGGACGAGGTTACGATAGATCCTTATGTGAAAGCACTGGCCGGGAGAGAACGGTGGGGTGTAAAACGAGAGGTGCCGGAACATGAGATCAGAGGACGTTTTCTGGCAAATGATTATGACTGGGAGGGGGATCATACATTGCAGATCCCATATCATCAGGTGGTCGCATACAGTCTTCATGTTCGTGGATTTACGAGGCATGCATCGTCAAAAGTAAAGACTAAAGGAACCTTTCAGGGAGTAATTGAAAAATTGGAATATCTGAAAGATCTGGGAATTAACCAGATCCATTGTATGCCTGTATATGAATTTGAAGAGTGTCAGATATACCGAAACTATTGGGGCTATGGTGAAGGCTGTTATTTTGCCCCGAAAAGTTCGTATGCAGCAGATGGAGACGGTGTTAGAGGATTAAAGGATATGGTGAAAGCATGTCACCGTGCCGGAATTGAAGTTGTGCTGGAAATGCCGTTCTGTACAGGTGCTGATAAGATAATGATGTTAGAATGTCTGCGGTATTATGTGATGGAATATCATATAGACGGGTTTATATTGAATCCGCTTGTGGCTCCAATGGAGAGTGTGCATGCAGATCCGTTTTTAAAGAATAGCAAGATCATGGAACATGAGCTTGGCTTTCAGACGGTTATGCGGAGATTCTTAAAAGGTGATGAAGGCATGATCCATGATGTGATCTACTGGCTGAAGCATCATTCAGAAGAACAGGGAATCTTTAACTATATTACGGACCAGAATGGATTTACATTGAATGATCTGGTCTCTTATGATGCAAAACATAATGAAGAGAATGGAGAGCATAATCAAGATGGTCCTGACTATAATTATAGCTGGAACTGTGGAGCAGAAGGTCCGAGCCGCAAAAAGGCAGTAGTAGAACTGCGGAATCATCAGGTATATAATGCGTTTTTCTTGTTATTTCTGTCGCAGGGAACTCCTTGTATGCTGGCCGGAGATGAGTTTGGAAATTCGCAGAAAGGTAATAATAATGTATATTGTCAGGACAATCCGGTTGGATGGACGGACTGGCGCGGACTGGAGAAAAAGAAAGAACTGCACGATTTTGTTAAAAAACTGATCGCATTCAGAAAAATGTACCCTATTCTTACACCGGAAAGAGAGCTGCAGGGGATTGATCTCAGCTGCTGTGGTGTCCCGGATGTATCGTATCATGGAGAAGAAGCGTGGCAGGTGCCTGGTGAAGTATCGAGTAGACAGCTGGGCGTGTATTACAGTGGAGCACAGACCAAGAGTGCAGACTGTTATGTTGCCTATAATATGCACTGGCTGGAACATGTATTTGCCCTGCCTGCCCTGCCAAAAGGATACGGCTGGTATGTGAAGGCAACGACAGACAAGGGGATGCTGGATACGCCGCTGCTGTTAGAAGATCAGAGGAAAGTAGAGTTGAAAGAGAGATCGGTCACAGTGCTTACAGCAGATCGGATTATGGAGGTTGAGACGAAAAAAAATGAAAGCATTACAACACTTACAGACGATCAATCATCATAAATATCTTGTTATGAAAGAATGTTTTGAGGTGGGGCTTTACAGACAGGGGCTTCTTCATGATATGTCCAAATATTCTCCAACGGAATTTCTGGTAGGATGTAAATATTATCAGGGGAACAGAAGTCCGAATAATGCCGAGAGAGAAGCAACTGGCTATTCGAAAGCCTGGCTTCATCATAAAGGACGGAACAAACATCATTACGAATACTGGATCGATTACAGTGTAGATCCAGGAGAGGGCATTATAGGACTGAAGATGCCGTTGCGTTATGTGGTTGAGATGTTTATGGACCGTATTGCGGCTTCAAAGACCTATCAGGGGGATGCATATAGGGACTGGCACCCATTGGAGTATTATGAAAAAGGAGCGGCCAGACTCGGAAAGATGATTCATCCGGATACGGCAAAGCTGCTGCACGAATTGCTGAAAATGCTGGCAGAAGAAGGGGAGGAAAAGACCTTTCATTATATCAAAAAAGGCCTTCTGAAACAGAAGAAATATTAACAGTTTCTGCAATAGTTCAAAAAAATTAAAAAATTTCAAAAAAACTGTTGACAGAATAACAATTCAAGTGTAATATATATCTTGTCTTCGCGAGAGAGCAAAGATGAATGCGGAAGTGTCGGAACTGGCAGACGAGCAAGACTAAGGATC
>CAKRAT010000039.1 GCA_934295165.1 uncultured Dorea sp.
TCATGTAGGAGGATATATAAGATGAAAGAAAAAGTTGTATTAGCATACTCAGGTGGTCTTGATACCACAGCAATTATTCCATGGCTGAAAGAGACATTTAACTATGATGTTATCTGCTGCTGTATCGACTGTGGACAGGGTGAAGAGCTGGACGGACTGGAAGAAAGAGCAAAGCTTTCCGGTGCAGCCAAGTTATATATCGAAGATATCGTAGATGATTTCGCTGATAACTACATCGTACCTTGCGTTCAGGCACATGCCGTATATGAAGATGAATATCTTCTTGGAACTTCTATGGCCCGTCCTGCAATTGCAAAACGTCTCGTAGAGATTGCACGTAAAGAAAATGCTGTTGCTATCTGCCACGGTGCTACCGGTAAAGGTAATGACCAGATCCGTTTTGAACTTGGTATCACGGCACTTGCTCCTGACATCAAGATCATCGCTCCTTGGAGAATGACAGATATCTGGACTATGCAGTCACGTGAAGACGAGATTGACTACTGTAAAGCACACGGAATCGACCTTCCGTTTGATGCAAAGCACAGCTACAGCCGTGACCGTAACTTATGGCATATCAGCCACGAAGGTCTTGAACTGGAAGATCCTTCCAATGAACCTAACTACGACGACCTTCTGGTAATGTCTACTACACCGGAGAAAGCTCCTGACAAAGCAGAATATGTTACTATGACATTCGAAAAAGGTGTTCCTAAGAGCATCAACGGAGAAGAGATGAAAGTATCTGATATCATCCGCAAACTGAATGAACTCGGTGGAAAACACGGTATCGGAATCATTGATATCGTCGAAAACCGTGTTGTAGGTATGAAGTCCCGTGGTGTATATGAGACACCTGGCGGAACAATCCTGTATGCCGCACACCAGCAGTTAGAAGAACTCATCCTTGACCGTGCAACAGCAGAAGTGAAGAAAGAAATGGCCGACAAACTTGCCCAGCTCGTATATGAAGGAAAATGGTTCACACCACTTCGTGAAGCAATCCAGGCTTTCGTTGAAAGCACACAGGAATATGTAACAGGTGAAGTGAAGTTCAAGCTCTACAAAGGAACGATTACAAAAGCCGGCACAACTTCTCCATATTCTCTGTACAGCGAGTCTCTTGCAAGCTTCACAACAGGTGATCTGTATGACCACCACGATGCAAGCGGATTCATCAACCTGTTCGGACTTCCACTGAAGGTTCGCGCAATGAAGCTGCAGAACGTGAATAAGAATCAGAAATAATTCTGACCAAAAGTAAAATTATAACGTATGTTATATGCAGGAAAGGTATTCCCTGATCAACAATTCAATGATCAGAATACCTTTCTTTTTTTTATATTTTTACACATAGAATTCTCCTTTTTTACACATATTAAACACACCAACATAAAAAGGAGGAACATAATTTTATGTCAGAAATCTCAATACTTGATCTTCAGAATCTCCGCCATCTCATCGGCGGATTCGAAACCAGTCAGTCCAAAATGCAGGATTATGCATCGGAAGCCAAAGATCCCGAGATTAAAAAGCTGTTTCAGGATGCTGCCAACAGCGCCATGAAAAATAAGCAGGATCTCATGAAATTTTTATAGGAGGGAAATCTTATGTTAGATGATAAAACAATGGTCAGCGACGCTCTTGCCGGTGTCAACGGAGAACTCGTCCGCTACGGAGAAATGATCTCTCAGACAGAGAACAAAGAACTCAAACAGAGATTAAAACAGCTGCGTAATGACTGTGAGATGTCACAGGAAAAACTCTACCAGATTGCCCGCGAAAAAAGTTATTACGTTCCTGCCGCCAAGGCAACCGAACAGGAAATTTCACATGTCAGAAATGTTCTTGCCGGAATTGCATCACAATAAGTATTTATTTCACATGTAATAACCCGGGATCAGCTCTCCATTAGAGCAATGCATGTTTTACGGCATAGAATGTGGCATGACGGACAGATATTTTATTTTCTCCCAGTCATGCCACGTTTTGTTGCGTCATTCTTTATCTGTATATTTCAATATATTTTTATATTAATTTATGTTATAATTTAACTACTTTAAAATATTTATCTTAAACGAGTAAGAAACCTGTCCGGCGACAGCTTTTCTTACATACTTTAATTATATTATCAGCATATCTCCATGCATACACAAAAGGCGCCATCAGATTTTCTTCTGACAGCGCCTTATTTCTTTATTTTATTTCTACATTTTACTTTTTTGTTTATTTTTTTTAATTAAACAGTCTTTCTATATATAATCTCATTTTTATGCACTTCTTTCAAATTGAGAGTTATACAATTCTGCATAGAATCCATTCTGTGCAAGCAGTTCTTCATGATTGCCCTGCTCTACGATATCTCCATCTTTCATAACCAGAATCATATCTGCATCACGGATCGTAGACAATCTGTGTGCGATCACAAAACTTGTTCTTCCCTTCATAAGCTGATCCATCGCCTTCTGGATCTGGATCTCTGTTCTTGTATCTACCGAACTTGTCGCCTCATCAAGAATCAGTATCTTCGGATCTGCAAGCATTGCCCTTGCAATCGTCAGAAGCTGTTTCTGCCCCTGTGACACGTTACTTGCTTCTTCATTTAATTCCATCTGATAACAGCCCGGAAGTGTCTGGATAAAGCGGTGTGCACGTGCCGTCTTTGCAGCCTCTACCACCTCTTCATGCGTTGCATCCAGCCGTCCATAACGAATATTATCTTCAATACTTCCCTTGAACAGCCACGTATCCTGTAATACCATTCCGAACATTTTCCTCAAGTCATCACGGTTAAAGTCACGGACATCATGTCCGTCTACTTTGATCGATCCGCTTCCGACATCATAGAACCGCATTAATAATTTAATCATCGTAGTCTTTCCGGCACCTGTCGGTCCTACGATTGCAACTTTCTGTCCGGGTTTTACATCTACGCTGAAATCATTGATGATCGTATGATCCGGATTATATCCAAAGTGAACATGGTCGAAGCTTACGCTTCCTTCCAGTTTACCAATACATACCGGATTTTCTACGGTCTGGTCTTCTTCTGTCTCTTCAAGGAATTCAAATACCCTCTCGGAAGCTGCCGCTGTAGACTGTAACATATTTGCTACCTGTGCAACCTGCTGGATCGGCTGTGTAAAGCTTCTTACATACTGGATAAAGGACTGGATATCACCAACCTGGATCGTTCCTTTCATTGCAAGATAACCGCCCAGGATAACCTCTCCGACATAACCAAGATTCCCGACAAACTGCATGATCGGCATCATCATTCCGGAAAGAAACTGTGATTTCCATGCAGAGGTATACAGGCTATCATTGTCCCTTTTGAATGTTGCAATTACATCATCTTCTTTATTGAATGCTTTGATGATATTATGACCGCCATAGATCTCTTCTACCTGTCCGTTCACATGTCCCAGATATTCCTGCTGACTCATGAAATATTTCTGTGAGCGTTTTACGATCACAGAAATCAGTCCCATTGAGACCGGAAGGATCAAAAGTGCTACCAACGTCATCAGTGGGCTGATACTAAGCATCATGATCAGCACACCGATGATCGTTGTCACCGATGTAATTACCTGTGTCGCACTCTGGTTCAGGCTCTGACTTAAGGTATCTACATCGTTCGTGATACGTGATAATACCTCTCCATGTGTCTGCTTGTCAAAGTAATTCATCGGCAGACGATTGATCTTTTCAGAGATTTCTTTTCTCAGACGGTAAGTCAGCTTCTGTGACACTCCTGTCATAATATATCCCTGTATGAATGAAAACACTGCACTTGTCAGATACAGGCACAACAGTGTCAGTACAATATGTTCAATTTTATCAAAATCAATCCCGGATCCTCCTGATACTTTTCTAACCAGTCCTTTGAATATCTCAGTCGTTGCCTTTCCAAGGATCTTCGGTCCTACGATATTAAATATCGTACTTCCGATGGCAAATACGATTACAAAGAATATGCCAATCTTATATGCGCTCAAATATGCCATCAGCTTTTTCATTGTGCCTTTAAAATCTTTTGCCTTTTCATTGGACATCTCCGGTCCACGTCCTCTACCTCTTGGCATATGATTCCACCTCCTTAAGATCTTCTTCTAATTCTTTTTCTGATAACTGTGAAGATGCAATCTGATAATATGCTTCACAGTTCTTCAATAACTCTTTATGTGTACCCTTTCCGACGATCTGACCTTCGTCTAATACGATAATCTGATCTGCATGAAGGATCGTGCTGATTCTCTGTGCAACGATCATAACAGTACTTTCTGCCGTCTTCTCTTTCAGTTCCGCACGAAGTGTTGCATCTGTCTTATAATCCAGTGCTGAAAAACTGTCATCGAATATATATACATCCGGATGTTTTGCGATTGCTCTCGCAATCGAAAGTCTCTGCTTCTGGCCACCGGATACATTCGCTCCGCCCTGAGAGATCGGACTCTTATATTTCTTCTTTTTCTGATCAATGAATTCCGTTGCCTGTGCGATTGTTGCTGCTTCGATCATCTCATTTTCACTTCCATCCGGATTGCCATATAAGATATTCGAAGCAATATCTCCTGAGAACAATACTGCCTTCTGCGGTACATATCCCAGCTTTTCACGCAGTTCATGCTGTGATACATCTCTGACATCTTTTCCATCAATCGTGATCTTACCCTCTGTAACATCATAGAATCTCGGGATCAGGTTCACCAGAGTAGACTTGCCACATCCGGTACTTCCGATAAATGCCGTCGTCTTTCCAGGTTCTGCTGTAAAAGAAATATCATGCAGCACATCTTCTTCTGCTCCCGGATATCGGAACGATACATGATCAAATACGACCTTTCCTTTTCCTTCTTTCGGAATGCGTGACGGCTCCTCCGGATCATGGATCATCGTCTCACTTGTCAGTACTTCATCTACACGGTTTGCAGATACGGCTGCTCTCGGCAGCATAACCGAGATCATACAGATCATTAAGAATGCCATGATGATCTGCATCGTGTACTGGATAAATGCCATCATATCGCCAACCTGCATTGCCCCGTCATTGATACTGTGACCGCCAACCCATACGATCAGAACAGTGATACTGTTCATAACGAACATCATAAGCGGCATCATAAATGTCATTGCACGGTTTACGAATAAGTTCGTTTTTGTCAGTGCCTTGTTTGCATCGTCAAAACGTTCTTCTTCATGCTTCTGTGTGCCGAATGCACGGATAACAGAAAGTCCCGTCAGGATCTCACGGCTGACAAGGTTCAGTCTGTCGACCTGGTTCTGGATCAGCTTAAACTTCGGCATTACCACCAGGAATAAGAAACCTACGATCACTACGATCACTGCAACCGCAAGTCCGATGATCCATGACATACTGACATTCGTATGGAATACTTTCCAGATTCCTCCGATTGCCATGATCGGTGCATACAGAACCATTCGAAGGATCATAACGATCAATAACTGGATCTGCTGGATATCATTCGTGCTTCTTGTGATCAGTGATGCTGTAGAAAATTTGTCGAATTCTGCATTGGAAAATCCAACAACTTTGCGGAATACATTTTCGCGCAGTCCGCGTCCGACACCGGCACCGACACGGGATGCCAGCAGTCCAACCAGGATACTTGCCGCCATTCCAAGGAATGCAAGTGCCAGCATCTTAGCTCCTGTGTGTAAAACATAACTGGTTTCAATCTGATCGGTATCAATTCCCACATGCGTGTACGCATCTTTGATATAGGTGGAAGCCGCCTGTTCGATGATCGAATCCTGTATAGAATCCATCTTCTTATCCATCTGTCTGATCAATGCGTCTCTGCCTTCTGCTCCCATGAACCCCAACATATCATAGATGTCCATCTTGTCAAAATCCGGGATATCCGGCATCTGTGCTGCCGCCTGCTTTGCTTCCATCTGCGTCTTCATCTGTGTACGTATCTGGTCTTCCATTTTCTGTGTCATATCACTGCCGGAATCAAATCCTGCCGCCAGAAGCATCGGCTTTCCAAGAATATCCGAAAGCTTCTCCATCTTTTTATCATCTTCTTTTACAGAAGATTTTAATTCCATCACAGTTCCTTTATAGTCATATTTTTCCGTTGACTTTGTATAAGCATTTTTCACAATCTCCTGTTTATCCGACGGAACCAGAAGCAATAAATGGTTCAATTCTTTTTTTGAAATTGTATCCGGTACTGTCTCATCAATACCGCCCTGCTGGATGCCGACATTAACGATATCCGAAGTATACGTCGGAAGTGACAAGTCACAATAAGCCTGCACAACCAATATACAGATAATCGCCACAACAGCACCTGCATATGGTTTCAGAAATTTTAGTAATTTTCCCATATCTTATGTCTATCCTTTCTACGTCTTTTTTGATCTTAATATGGAATCTTTTCCTTCATGTTTTTCATCTGATGATGTGTTTTTTCCATGATCGTCTCCATATCCACTCCTTTGAAATCTTTAGAGTTCAGAATATTCTGTTTCATATCTGCGAGCAGACGGTTCATCAGAAGAATCTCTTCTCTTGATATTCCCTGATAGACGATGTCCTCCATCTCTTTGATCACTTTCTCAATGCCCACAATACATTCTTCTCCTCTTGGTGCGAGCTGTATTTTGACCACTCTCTGATCGTTTTCATCCTGTTTACGGATAACATATCCTTTTTCTTCCATCTTTCTAAGTGCAACTGTCATGGACGGCGGTGTTATTCCTACCCGCTCTGCCAGCTGCTTCTGCGACTGTTCGCCCCAGCATTTTAAGGAGAACAGTACTCCTGCCTGACTTGGCTTTATATCCATCTCTTCCATCCGTTTCATTGCCTGATACTTCATAAACTGCATAAGCTGAAATACCGAAAAGAATACGGATGACTCCCCTTCTCTGTGCATTTCCATCCTCCTTTCAATTAATTAGAAGTCTAACGATTATATTAGTCACTTTTACCAATAATGTCAATGAATTTATATTTTTTTCATATTCTTCCTGTCAGTTTTATATTTTATTTATTTAGAGTACTAACTGTTTCCCGCATATTGGGGGTATAAAAAAACTCCAGAGACCTGCGTCTTACGCAAATCTCTGAAGATTTTCTTATACCAGTTATCTTCCAGATCCTGTTATCGTCTGCTATATCTGATCGTTTTCCAGATATCTGATGAACTCATCTTCCGAAAGAGGTTTGGAATAATAATATCCCTGTATATAATCACACTCATTTTCCCTCAGGAATGCTACTTGTTCTTCTGTCTCTGCACCTTCAGCCACTAACTGCATACCCAGTTCATGAGCCATTGCAATGATAGACTTTAAGATACTTCTCGACTTCGGGTTCGTCTCGATCTGACGTACCAGACTCATGTCGATCTTTAAGATATCGAAATTGTAATCCTGAAGTACACCATACGAAGAATATCCGCTTCCAAAATCATCCAGAAGCGTCATCGCACCTTTTTCCTGTAATGATTCCAGAATATTATTACGGTTCTGCTTCATAGCTTCAAACGAAGTCTCTGTAATCTCGAATCTTGAAGCAATTCCCATCTTCTGATAGGCCTCTACATTTTCCTCAATCCACCGGATCATGCTTTCATCATAAAAATCCATCCATGACAGATTGATCGATATCGGAACATTCTTCTTTCCTTCATCATGACGTTTTTTCATAAAACCAAATACTTTTTTCGTCACGTAAAAATCCAGTTCGGAAATATGTCCGCTTTCTTCCAGTGCCGGGATAAATATTGCCGGTGATACAAATCCTCTCTTTGGATGTATCCAGCGGATCAGTGCTTCTGCTGATTTTACTTTTCCTGTCTGTGTATCCACAACCGGCTGATAATAAACTTTAAACTGTTCCTGTGCCAGTCCGTTTCTCAATTCTCCGGCAAGTTCCGCCTGGTCGATATAGCGGGATTTCATTGCCGAGTCATAAATATTATATGGCTTTACGTACTCATCAGTAATATACTTCTTCGCAAGCTTTGCCCGGTCGATCATTCCGTTGATGCTCATCATCTTTTCTTCCACATAAAATATTCCACACCCACAGAATATGTGCATTGTCTTTCCATCCTGTGTAAAATTCCAATCACAAAGACCGGCAAGTCGATTCAGATCCAGATTCTTTTTCTCCACCAGACAGGTAAACTGATCCGCCTCCACTCTTGCCACTACGCAAGGCTTCAGGCTTGAAAACTTCAAATTCTTATAGAGCATCCTCAGAACCTTATCGCCCGTATCAATTCCGAACAATTCATTTACTGCTTTAAAATTACGTACATTGAAATACAACACCGCATATTCGGATTTTTTCTCACAGCTTCGGAATATATTTTCCGCATTATGTATGAATCCCTGCCGGTTATATCCTCCTGTCAGCACATCTTTTCCCGTAAGTTCCGTAATATCCTCTGTCACAGCAAGAATAATCCCCAGTTCTTTGAACAGATACATATAATTATATTCTTTCAGACGCTTTTCTCCATCTTCATTGAATTGTTGGATCGTGAAAGAATATCTTTCATTCTCATCCAGTTCCCTGCACACCGTCTGCATATCCATATATCTGCGCAGTCTCTCCTGCTCCTGTTCTGGAACCGTCGCTCCGATGATATCCCTTACATAGATATTATAAGCAATCTTTGTATTCAGATAGCGGTAGGCATTAAAATTCTCCGTCGATTCCATATTAATCAGGTTTCTTCTGGCGTCGATCAACGCAATCTTTTCAAAACTCTTCTGATACAGAAGCTGCGGGATCTTCTCTGCAAGGTAGCTTTCCGTAATATCCAGAAAATACAGTACTCCTTCTACTTCTCCTGTTGCAGAATTCCGAATCATCTCTATCACAACCCTGTACATTCGGATCTTCTCGTCATCATCGCCCTGTACAACCGTCTCAAATGAAATGTTCGTCTTTCCACGTTCAAATTCTCTTGTCAGATTTTCCTGTGAAAATATCTCTTCTATCCTGATCCTGTCTTCCCATCCGATTGCAAACTGCGAAAGTCTTCTGACATAGGAATCCAGACTTTCTTTTTCTTCTGCAAGTGCTACACTTTTTTCTTTTACCGCACAGGAGATACATTCCCCCCTGGTCACATTCACCGTTACCGTTCCCAGAGAGTCCATTGTTCTCCGCATCACTTCATCTAACTGTTTCAGATAATCGTCATTGATATCCCTTGCATACAGCATTACGATCTGATTATTGTCTTCATATTCTTCACTGCACATCATCGAGACAGAGACCCATTTAAACTCATTACCGGCTTTACGGCGGTAACATATTGCCTCCTGTTTACTGCCTCCGGCAAATGCCTGTTTTAATCTTTTTATATTACAAAAGTCCAGATACTCCTGCTTATCCTCATCATATATATAATCACGGTCTGCAAAACTGTGCAGTCTTGCAGAAAACGAAGACAGACCATTAAAATAAGTCTCCTCATCGTCAAATCCGTCCTTCAGTATCAGATAGCTGTCTGTTGTCAGATTCACCTTTAAAATCCGATAATAAAATGTAGACAGCATTCCAATTGCATCCTGAAAATTGCCCATGGATTTGTCGTGAAGCGCGATCGTATTATGCACCCTCCGCAATACGATCGCTGCATCAAACGGACGTCCAAAATAATCACTGACCCCCATCTCATAGGCGCGGCCGATATTATCATCCGAAGAATCTGATGAAATACAGATCACTGGAATATGATCCAGCCATAATCTTTCCTTCATCACCTGTAATACTTCATACCCATTCATAACAGGCATATTCATATCCAATAACAGCAGGGCTAATTCCATATAGTGTTCTGTCATGATATAGACAGCCTGCTGTCCGTCTTCTGCCCGGATGATGTCATATTCATCTTCCAGCATACTGATCAGGATCTCACGATTCAGTTCCGAATCATCAACGATCAATATCTTTTTTCTTTGTTCTTCCATGTCGCCCCCCCCCCGAACTTTTGTTCGCCTTTTTATTATTCATACTCTAATCACAATCTTTCTGAGTCCAGTACTATGGTAAACGGACCATCATTGATCAGACTCACTTTCATGTCTGCACCAAACCTGCCCTTCTCTACCACCGATACCTGCTCTTTACATTTGCTGATGATATATTCATACAATTCTTCTGCCTTATCCGGCTTTCCGGCTTTTGTAAAACTTGGTCTGTTTCCTTTTTTACAATCCGCATATAGCGTAAACTGTGAAATCAGAAGAAGTTCTCCCCCAACGGTATCCAGTGAAAGATTCGTCTTTCCATTCTCATCTTCAAAAATCCGTAATCCCAGCATCTTTTTGATCATCTTATCAGCAGTTTCTCTGGTATCCGAATCTGCAACACCAATCAGAACCATGAATCCTTTTCCTATCTGCCCGATTACTTCGTTATCTACTTTTACACTGCTTTCTGTAACTCTCTGGATTACAAAACGCATCTGATCTCCTCCTTATGTTACATTTTTTCCTTTTTTTTCCGGAAGCTGTGCCAGAATGATTGCTGCAAACATACATATACATCCCATCAATTCTCTCACTGATAATCTTTCTCCCAGCACGACCCATCCTGCCAGCACCGAGAAACAAGATTCCAGACTCAGGATCAGTGATGCAACTGCCGGATTCACATTCTTCTGCCCCAGTATCTGCAATGTATATGCAACACCACAAGACAATACACCAGCATACAAAAGAGGCATCCAAGCCTCCGTTACCGCATTGAATGCCGGTGTCTCTATCGTAAACATAAATGGTATTGACAGGATTCCACAGACAAAGAATTGCAGGCAAGACATTTTTACACCATCTACTTTCGGTGCGAAATAATCAATTACCAGAATATGTACTGCAAAAACAAGTGCACACAAGAATACCAGAATATCTCCTCTGCCTATAGAAAATGATTCTGTAATGCACAGGAAATACAATCCCGCAATTGCCAGTACAACCGCCAGCCATATCTTCCATCCAATCTTCTTATGAAGGAAAATACCTAATGCAGGCACGATTACAATATAAAATGCCGTGATAAATCCTGCCTTTCCCGCCGTTGTATACTGAATCCCGATCTGCTGAAGACTGCTTGCCGCAAATAATAATATGCCACATAAGATTCCACCGGTGATCAGGTCTTTTTCGGAACCTTCTTCTTGCGTTTTTCCATTCACTTTCTGTAAGATCCATATACACGGCAATAGTGCAATACCTCCGATCAGGCTTCTTACTCCATTAAAAGTAAACGGTCCCAGGTAGTCCATCCCTACACTTTGAGCCACAAAAGCTGTCCCCCATATAAATGCTGTCAGAAACAGCATCAAACCATTCTTTAACCTCATTCTTCTCTCCATATATACATGTGTAATTATATATTTACATATACATTTTATCGTCCTTATTTTACCATACTTTAGTCTATTATACGACACATTTCCCTTTTTTTGCAAAAAAAGATCGAAAAGTTGTATTTTTATACACCCTTATACATGAACGGCCGTCTTGACTTTTGTATCAATTCACAGCATACTTATAATATACATATTCCCATTGGGAATCAGATCATGTGAGGAGGTTCTCTTATGTTATCAGAACGATTATTAAAGCTTCCCGGATTTCTCTATCAGATCGGAAGCAATTATTATTATCTTGGAAAATGGATCTGCAAAGAATGTACGGATCCGAATGCTACAGACTGTGTCATGATGTACCAGATGTGCCGCAACAGCGGTGAAGAACCTGAAACCGGTACTTATTTTCAGAAGCTCCGTGCTTTCAGTGATTTTGCATTGGAGGTTCCTTATAATCCTGGTAAGATTGCGGATGATATGAAGACGCTTCTGGAAGGACTTTCTGAGGATGAGACAGATAAACTGGTGAAACAGATTGATTGTCTGGAGGAAGATTCTGGCAAATATTGATTTATCATCGTGACTTACCCCGGTCCTGAATAAAAGTATCGAAGCCATTTCTGTGCGGATTCAATACTTTTGAATTGATTATCATTTTGCCTGTCACGACTTTAGAAAGAGTTGATATTCTGTTTGGAGCGTATATGGAACAAAGTTAGAAGTTGTTAGGGCGTCAGAATTTTCGTTACCCGGAACATGAGTCACTGTTTGAGCCGAACGGCGAGTTTGGCTCATGTTCCGGGTGCTTTTAGAAAATTCTGACGCCCTTATAACTTCTTCATTGTGGAATCTTAGCCCCAAACAGAATATCAACTCTTTCTAAAGGACTGAGAGGCCAAGATATTCAATTAAATAGCAACTTTCCCAGTCGTCTCTTCATTGATCACATAATAAGCTGCTGCTTCTTCCGGTTTCAGATATACGTTCAGAGTTTTAATCTCATCTACACTCTTTCCAGAGGCTGTCCATGCTTCATGCACTTTCTTTGTAATCTCTTCTGTACTTACTTCTTTACCCATATACTGAAGATAAAAGCTTGTTTTTACTTCTTTCTTCACGTCTTCCGCTTCTTTCAATACGCCTGCTCTTGTCTCGATTGCCTTAGTTGTGTCTTTTGCAGTTGTAATTGCTGCTGGTCTTGCATTGTTTCTTCTATTTTTTTTCATATAAATAACCTCCTCAATCTACAAATAGAACATTACCTTCTTTATTATAATAAATTTGCAGAAAATGTCAAAAGATATCCGTTTTTATTCTTCATCCCCTCGTCCATACTGGTTGATCGTCAGATCCTTTACGACTTCTCCTGCAAGAATCAGACCAGCCACAGATGGAACGAATGCAATACTTCCCGGAATGTCTCTTCTCTCTGTACATTTCCGTGCTGTTCCCGGTGGACAGATACAATGCTGTTTGCAGCTGATACTCATATCTTCTAATGGACGAACCGGCTTTTCTTCCGAATATACGACTTTCAGTTTCTTCACACCCCGTGCTTTTAACTCCCGGCGCATCACTTTCGCCAGTGGGCACATCTTCGTCTTATAGATATCTGCCACCTGGAATGCAGCTGCATCCAGCTTATTACCGGCACCCATACAACTGATGACCGGCACATCCGCCTCCTTTGCACGCATAATAATCTCAATCTTTGCTGTGACTGTGTCTACAGCATCTACCACATATGAATATTCTTCAAACCGGAATTCATGTGCATTCTCCGGAAGGTAAAAACATTTTCTCACTTCTACCTCTGCATTCGGATTAATCTCCAGAATTCTGTCTTTCATAACATCTGCTTTATATTTTCCAACTGTCTTTCTCGTTGCAATAATCTGACGGTTAAGATTCGTAAGACATACCTTATCATCATCTACTAAAACAAATGCTCCAACTCCGCTTCTTGCCAATGCTTCTACGACATATCCGCCAACTCCGCCAATTCCGAAAACCGCTACTTTTGCATGTGCAAGTCTGTCCATATTATCAGCTCCTAATAAAAGCTGTGTTCTGGAAAACTGATTCAACATATCTGTTCCTCCACTCATCATTTCATCATATACTAATCTGTTTTAACGGCTGTTCCTATTCTTTTTACCGTTTTTTTAATTCTTATTCTTCTATTTTCCGCTTCGTTTCCGCAACGGAGCGCATTTCCTATTATAGTAGTAGGATATATGATAAGTCAACTATATCCTTCATCTCCGGTGTTTTTGCGTTCTTTTTCTGCGAATCCTTCCAAACACCGTCTCTTTCGACGCACAGATCTTATCCGCAAGGCACACCAGCCATGCTTCTTTGCACATCGGAGGAACAATATTCAGCGGAAACATATGCCGCAGGATAATATTCTCTTCCCGCATGCTCAGTTCAAAATCCTTTCTGGCATTCTTAAGTGCCCGTCCTGCATGGATGAAGCCATGAAACCGGTGACCCGCATCTTTTTCATGCCAGTCATACAGAAAATAATCATGCAGAAGTGCACCTCTTATTAATTCTTTCCGATTGATCTTCCAGCCAAACCTCTCTGCCAGTTCTACACTTGTATACGCCACACTGATGCAATGCTTATAGACGGAAATATCACTGTGCTGCATATATTTCTGTGTATATTTCATTCGCCCCTGCTCATCCAGTTCCTTTAATATTACTTTAATTTCCTCCAGAATCCTGTCTTCACTGTTCATATATTATCCTTCAAACGCTTGTCTGATACTGTCATAATGAAGGAAAATACCCTGATCCGCATAGCTTTTGATCTCATCCAGATCTGCAATAGCAAATCCTGATACCTCTTCTTCCTGCGTCTTTACATCAGATTCGTCAAAATCCAGAATGAATTTATAGATATCTACGAAATAATTGTTCTTCTCCTTCGGGTTTACTCTCTTATAAGAAAATGCATAGCCGCCTTTAGCATTTGTTACATCAATTCCGGTCTCTTCATGAATTTCCCGGATTACTGCAGCTTCCGAATCCTCTCCAGCTCTCACCCCGCCGCCCGGTACTTCCCACCAGCCGGCTGCCCATTCTTTATCCATTCTTCTTCTCGTGATCAGATACTTTCCATCCGGGCGCATCAGTACTCCAAGAACCGTCAGGTGGTATTCCCCCGGTTTCATATTCCAGTCATTATGTTTCATCGTATGTCCGGTACGCTCTTTATTTTCATCATAAATATCCCATAATTCCATTCTGTCTGTCTCCTTTTCTCTTTTCTGTCTTTTTTATTATATACGCAATCTCTTCACATTTCCACTATATGCTTCTTTCGGATCCATGACGATACAGAAGAAGTGGGGACTTCGGTTATCCGGTTCCCCACTTCTTCTCCTTAATATTCTTCGTTCATGATCATCTTTTCAAATTCTTTCTTAATAAAGTCACAAGTTGGTTTCGTCCACTGTGTTCCTTCCAGACCTTTTTCTGATTTGATCAGCTGCAGTGAAAAGAGCAGTGCTTCCAGTATCTCCTTATGTTCCAGGTTTTGAAGATTGGCCACTACGTAATCTTTCGCCTCTTTTGGCTGTATCCCCACTTTTTTACTCAATATCCTGCTAAACTGTTCGAAAGTAATAATTTTCTTTCCATATTCCCAGAAATGATTCTCGTACTTTTTATATTTCTGTACATATTCCTGTATAATCTCCAGTGATTCCGAATCAAGCGTATATCCATATCTTCCCGCAATCTCTTCCAGTTCTTTCCACCAGGACACGTCTACTGCCGAATAATCCATGCTGATTCTGAAGCAGCCCCCTGTCGTATTGATCGCTTTTTGAAATTCGTCTTCCCAGGTTGGACATACCAGCATCTTCTCACCGTTTACGATTCCGCCTTGTATTATCTTTTCTTTCATCCTCATGTCCTCCTTACGATTGCTTCCCGCATTCTCAGATCAGTAAGAATATTATAACATTATCTTGTTATGATTGCAAAGCCGAAGTGACGCTGGTACATTCTACACACATTAATGATTATTGTACCACACAGAGCTAAATTTATCGAATATTTCCTGAACCTTCTCATTTCAACATTCAATCAAATATTCATTATTCCATCTTTCCCAAAACCGATATAAGAACCTTCATTATACCCGCCAGAATCATCACCCATATTGGATTCATCTTTACTTTCCTTAATAACACCAGACAGATCACAAAGATCAAAACCAGGCTCCATTTTGTTCCAGTCAGTGTAACCGCCTCATTTTCCCAGAATGCACTGTTCAGGATTGCAATCCCGGCTGATGCGATCATCGCCACTACCGCTGGTCTCAGGGAATTCAATACTCCCTGAAGTGTATTCATATTCCTGTATTTCAGATAAAGCTTTGCAATCACTGTAACGATCACACAGGACGGAAGAATACATCCAAGCGTAGCCATAAGTGCCCCCGGAATTCCCGCTATCTTAATTCCGACAAACGTAGCAGAATTCACAGCAATTGGTCCGGGGGTCATCTGTGAGATCGTAATCAGATCTGTAAATTCCGACATGCTCAGCCATTTATGCGTCGTCACAACCTGTCCCTGAATGAGCGGTACCGCTGCGTAGCCGCCTCCGAAGCTGAACAGACCAACCTGTAGAAAACTCCAGAATAACCGTAAATAAATCATATCCTTCCCCCTTTTCTTCTGATACAGGTCCGAAGGATTCCTATCATCCCGCAGATAATCACGATATAGATTACATTCACGCCAAATATACATGAGGCGATGAATGCGCCTGCCATAATAACCATGGAAATACCGTCTCTTTGTCCAACAATTCCGGCTCCCATCTCATAAGACACCGATGCGATCACCGCACCGACGCCGGCCTGCATCCCTTCTAACATCTGGCTGACCAGATAATTACTGCGGAACGAATTATAACAGACGGAAATTATGGATATGATTACAAACGGCGGGATAATCGTTCCGATGATTGCCGTCAGTGCTCCCGCCAGCCCTGCCAGTTTATATCCCACTACGATTGCCCCGTTTACCGCAACCGCTCCCGGAGATGACTGCGCGATCGCTACCAGATCCAGCATCTCATTTTCCTCGATCCAGTGATATTCATCCACAAACTTCTTCTTCATCAGTGTAACAATCACATAGCCTCCGCCAAATGTAAATGCACTCAGATATATAGTGGAAATAAATATTTTCCATAAGACTTTTTTCCTGTTCTCCATAGATACCTGATCTCCCTCCGCTGATATACCGTATATTCCAGGCCGGACCAAATGTAATTACTTACCATGTATGCTTCTGTTCATCTGTCACCTGCATCGTCTCCACATTAAACAGATAGAAATCAACCAGTTCATTTTCATGACTGCCGTCCGGATATACTTTTTCCAACACAAATTCTTCACATGAATTACCGTCTGCGTCTTTCTTCTCTCCATTATCATAGAGGCAATATCGGACGGTTACCATATTTCCATCTTTTTCTTCCTGCACTTCACTGACAACTGCATAGACTTCTCCCTTCGCGCTTGCCATATAGCTGAATGTCATGTTCTGTAGTGTATTCTGCTCCTGCAGATAATTATAAACCGCTAACATCTCATTCTGGATTGTCAATCCATCACTTCGGTATTCTGAAGTATCATCTTGTGTATTCTCCTGTGTATTCTCCCCGTTCTGAATGTCTGATTCATTCGTCGGATACTCACCGTCCGAACCCGGCACTTTCCCGTCATTTTCCTTCTCGTCCATGATATCCGAAGGCGGAACCAGACTATCCACGTTCCTCATGATAAATGGATTATCAGTTCTATATGTAAGTTCACTTCCGTAATCTTTTTTCACGGTTATATAGGTATATTTTCCACTTTTCTCCGCCACAGTCTCTGTCCAGTTCACACCAAGAAATACATTTAATCCAAGACTTCCTATAATAATAAGGGCAAATATCGCAGCAGCTCCATAAATAACTACAAGCGTCACTTTATTTTTGCCAGACTGTGCCGACAGTTCCTGACAGTTGCGTCTGTATATATTAACAATTCCCCTGATTATAATCACCGCAAGACTGATCGTAATAAATGCAGCAGATATTTCCGCAAACTGCTGTCTTACTTCATATCCTGTACTCCGGTTAATTCCATACCACAATCCATAAAAAGCCGTACTATAGGCAAGAATCACCGTAATGATACCGATTTGCAAAGGATGTTCTTTCTTATCAGGTGCCGCCTTTTTCAGTGCTTCCGACATCTGTACTGTATCACTCTGATTTATCCACATATCCAATTCAGATTCCGGTGGATATGCACCTTTTGTATCAGGAATTGCACGATAACGTATCCTGTTTTCATGAATTCCCGTTCCGTCACCTGCTGCCACCGACACCATGATCTTCAGATAATAATATAGCTTCAACTGTTCTGTACTGCATTTCTCTATGTATATCTTTCCCAGTTCTTCCGCTGCGCGTTCATAATTCTCCATCCGGACATCCATCCGGGCCATAATAAAAAGCATCTGGTTTGCCAGCAGCGGATATTTATTGTACTGTTTTTCATATAAATACTGTGCGTATGTATACCGTTCTTTTGTCGACAGCCGGTATGATCTTTTTCTCTTCTGTGCCAGCTCAGCAATCCGTAAGCCATATCCCAGTTCAAGAACCGTAATCAGCTGACAGATAAATGTGCCAAAACTCCATATATCTGTTGTATAATCTATGTAAGTTAACAATATAACCGCAAGTATTGCCGGTATTACAATGAACCATTTTGTTCTATCTGATTGTCTCATAAAATCCGCCTCCTTAATTGATATTATTTTAGCACCAAATTAGGAGAATAACAGTATTTTCATCCTCAAAACATATTTTCTGGTTTTCCGGCAAAACAAAAAAGCCAGAAAAACTTGTAAATAAAGCATTCCTGACTCTTCCAAGAGCAGGGGATGAGAGAATCGAACTCCCGCCAAAGGTTTTGGAGACCCCTATCATACCACTTGACCAATCCCCTATATTTTGTTTTATTGTTTCGCATCAGCGAGTACTTATTATTTATACCATAGCAGACATACATCTGTCAACAGAATTTTTCAATTTTTTTATTTTTTTGCAAAATTTCTGTTTTTTCTTCCATATTCGGTTCAAAAAAATCCCCGGCTCTCTTTATCAGAGCCAGGGATTCTGTTTTTCATCTATACACTTGCTTTCGCAACATTTCCAATATTCATTTTTCTAAATACACCGATTAATACTTTACCGATCGCAAGAACCAGAATTGCCGCTGCAACCGCCTCAGGAATTCCTGATGCTGTAACCGTTCCCATTACCAGTCCCCATACCGCACTGACTGCCACATCTTTTGCTTCTGCATACTGTTTTGCAAAAAGAATGTAGATACTTCCCATTACGGTAATCGTATTCACCATTGCTCCTGCGAATCCTACAACAGGAAGTGCAATGATACTGTTTACTTTCAGTTTTGATAAGAGAATCCAAAGCCATCCTGCTGCCACACCGATCAGAATTCTGCATCCTACTGAGATCCATACGGCTTTAATCGCCCCTGGTATTCCTGTAGTGCTCATAAATGGTGAGAACGCGAATGATAAAAGTGTCGGTGCCATCGTGTTACTGATCAGTGAACAGATGCCGAATACACCGCCCAGGATCGCGCCTGCTGCAGGTCCTAACAAAATTGCTCCAAGAATTACCGGAATATGTACAGTTGTCGCCTTAATGATCGGAAGCTGTATCATTCCAAGCGGTGTATTCGCCAGAACGATTACGATTGCTGCCATAAGTGCAACACTGACCATCCAACTAGTGTTATGTTTCTTCGTCTTCATATTTAATTTTCCTCCTTGTTATCATTCCCAGTGTCCAGGATACAATACAATTACGAATCTGATTATAACATTCTGCCAATTCCCATACAAGTATAAAAATCCGTACAATCCCCTCTCCATCGTTATCTATTACTTGCAAGAATGATTAAAAAGAGCTATAGTGATTGTAATTGTATTATTTTATATGAATATTGAAATGAGGATGAATATTTATGTTAAAAGGGAAACACGTTCTCCTTGGCGTAACCGGAGGGATTGCTTCTTATAAGATTGCAACGCTTGCAAGTCTTCTGGTAAAAGCCGGGGCTGACGTTCATGTCATCATGACAGAGAACGCTACCAATTTTATCAATCCGATTACGTTCGAGACTCTTACCGGACATAAATGTGTCACGGATACATTTGACCGTAACTTTGAATTCAAAGTAGAACATGTTGCACTTGCTCAGCTTGCCGATGTCGTTATGGTTGCTCCTGCAACTGCAAATGTAATGGCCAAGCTCGCTCATGGTCTTGCCGATGATATGCTGACAACGACAGTCCTTGCCAGCCGTGCACCAAAGATCATCGCTCCTGCCATGAATACCGCAATGTATGAAAATCCTGTCACACAGGATAATATGGAATTACTGAAGCATTACGGCATGGAAGTGATCACACCTGCCACCGGTCATCTGGCCTGCGGTGATAGTGGTGCCGGAAAGATGCCGGAACCGGAAACTTTATTCCAGTATATCTGCAAAGCTGTCGCACATGAAAAAGACATGGCCGGTATGAAAGTACTTGTAACTGCCGGACCGACACAGGAAGCCATTGATCCGGTTCGCTATATTACGAACCATTCTTCCGGAAAGATGGGCTACAGCATTGCAAAAGCCTGCATGCTCCGCGGAGCAGATGTAACCCTTGTAACCGGACGCACCGCCCTTGATGCACCGCTTTTCGTCAATACCGTTCCGATCGTATCCGCAAAAGACATGTACGCGGAAGTTACTTCCCGAAGCCAGGATATGGACATCATTATCAAGGCTGCTGCCGTTGCTGATTACAGACCTTGCAATGTCTCTGATGAAAAGATCAAAAAGAAAGACGGTGATGCAATGTCGGTTCCACTTGAGCGCACGGACGATATCCTGAAATATCTCGGCGAACACAAAAAACCAGGTCAGTTCTTATGCGGCTTTTCTATGGAGACACAGAACATGCTGGAGAATTCCAAGAAAAAACTGGAGAAAAAGAATCTGGATATGATCGTTGCCAATAATCTGAAAGAACAGGGCGCCGGATTTGAAACGGATACAAACATCGTTACCATGATCACACCGGATCAGGTATTTGAACTTGAGCTGATGAGCAAAGAAGAGGTTGCTTTCCATCTGCTTGATAAAATATTAGAGATTAAGAACGAAATGTAAATACAGTATAAAAAAGGAAATTCGGAAATTTACAGGAGGATATATGAAAATGGATGCAAATTTATCAATGGAACAGATCCGCAAGGATGTAAAGAATGTAACCGAGTTGAATCAGGAGGGTTATGATATGGATGTCATCTCTCACAAACTAGATCTTTCAAAAGACTATGTGCAGACAATCCTTACCTGCGCACAGGG
>CAKRAT010000040.1 GCA_934295165.1 uncultured Dorea sp.
AAGTGGAATGAGGAAACGAGCCGGCCATGTCTTGTCAATTCCAAGAGTACTCTTTGTATCGATGTGCTCCATCAGAATCCCAATCTGGTCGTCCATGTCGCTGAACCATACTTCTTCGAATCCTGTATTTGATACATAATACAGATAGTTCAGGAATAATGTATGTTTTCCACTTGTTCTAAGTAACAGGGCATATAATCTTTCCCCAGGATTTACCATGATTCCTGTTAAAAAGCGGATGCTCAGTGGATCAGATACCAGTAACTGATCAATTCCTTTCTCTTTCATTTTTTCCAATACGCGGCTAATTCTTTCGTCCATTGTTAAAATGCTCCTTCCTGTGCGTTTTGATAAAAATCCTATCTAGAATAATAACACAATTTGGATAAAATAACCAGAAATTTGATGAATTTAAACGATTAATTTTTGAAATGTTCTGACAACAATTTCTAATAGTTTTCATATTGACTTTAGTGGTGTGATTATCTATTGAAGATAATGAATGGGCATTACACAGTACAGTAACGCCCTTTTTTTATTGCTATGCATTCGTAAGGAGCATGTTGATAGCAAGGCTTGTAAATACGAAGGTATAAGTATAAGAGTAATTTTTGAGAATGCTCTTGTAAAAAGAGAGAGGAAGAGGGTAGGAAACTATGAAAGAAAAGAAAAAATTATCACTGGCTGCACAGATATTCATTGCACTGGTTTTGGCGGTCATTGCAGGGTTACTGATGCAGAAATACGCAGATTTTGCGGAAACTTATATCAAACCATTTGGAACGATCTTTCTGAATTTACTGAAATTCATTGTTGTTCCAATCGTACTGTTTTCGATTATGTGTGGAATCATCTCGATGAAAGATATTAAAAAGGTCGGCTCGATCGGTGTGAAAACAGTTGTTGTATTATATGTGCACGACAGCATTTGCCATTACATTCGGTCTTCTGGGGGCAGATGTATTCGCAAAGGAGTAGCTGAATGATCGTAAAAGTAATTATTACATTCGGTCTTCTGGGGGCAGATGTATTCAAAGGTGTATTTCCGAAGATTGCAACAACGGACCTTTCTTATCAGGCCGATCAGACGATATCTCTGATGGATACGATCGTAAATATCTTTTCGTCAAACTTTGTATCACCGATGGTGGAGGCAAATATGCTCCAGGTGATCGTGACGGCACTGATCCTTGGATTCGGAATTATTCTTCTGGAAGAAGGTGAAAGAAATACCAGACTTGTAACAGCTTGTAATGATCTGAACGATGTATTTATGAAATGTATGGAGATGATCCTGAAGTTATCACCGATCGGTGTATTCTGTCTGCTGAGTCCGGTAAAATTCTTCAAAGGAATGCTTCCGGCAATCATGTTCGCATTCTCAAGTTCTTCATCTGTCGGAACACTTCCGATTAATATGGAATGCGTAGAAAAAATGGGAGCATCTAAAGAAGTATCGTCTTTCGTACTTCCGCTGGGAGCTACGATCAACATGGACGTACGGTGGTTAATATTACCGATGATGCATCTTGCTGTATCATTGTTTCGAATATGGAACAGAAGAAAGATGCGAAGAGGGAGATTGCACGTGGGTTGTAATTTTCATGCATTATAGGGTGGCTTACCCTGGGCCTGAATAAAAGTATAGGAGTGCTTTCTGCGCTGATTCGGTCATGGAGTAACTCTAGAGCAACAAAATTGTCCTAAAAGTAGCCTTGGAAAAATCAAAACTCGACATTCGTCTCAGACAGTGATTTTTCCAAGGCTAACGGCCAATTTTATTACTCAAAAGTTACTAACCATGGCCTCATATGCACAGAAAGCACTCCTATACTTTTATTCAGTTAGGTGTTCGCATGCCGTGATGATGAAATTACGGGGGCGTAAGGGGATGTACCTGATAATTTGTAAAAAAAGGACTGCAATGTTTGGGAGGAGTGCAGTCCTGAGGAAAAAAGTTATGAAAAAGATTTAAAATGTTCTGTTCTCTTGAACAATTACAAGTATAGAGGGAATTTGTGACGGAAATGTGATGGAAATGGGGAGAAATTGTTAAATTGTAAATGTTGGTAAATGTGAAAAGAGAAAAATGCATTAAAAAAGGACTGCAATGTTTGGGAGGAGTGCAGTCCTGAGGAAAAAAGTTATGAAAAAGATTTAAAGTGTTTGTTCTCTTGAACAATTACAAGTATAGAAGTGAAATGTGATGAAAGTGTGATGGAAAAGGGGAGAAATTGTTAATAATTTGAGATGGGGAAAAGAACGGCAGAAAAATCTAAAAAATAATTATAATATATAAGGTGAGGAGATTATACCCCAACTATTATATTAAAATAAAAAAGAAATAATAAAATTATTGAAAAAGTGATAAAAATAACTTGGATAGTTAGTAAAGACGATATATACTATAAATAAAAGAGCCTGTATTACTACAGGCTCATCCACACACTGTGGGTCACATCAAGTGACGATTTGAATTAAATTCTTATTTGAACTTATGATGTAAATTTAGTATGGTACTAAACTTATTTTTAGTATAAATCAGTAATAAGAAAATGTCAACAAAATAGGAGGAAAATTTTATGGGACAGGAGTACTATTTAGGACTGGATATGGGAACTGGATCTGTAGGATGGGCTGTTACGGATCCGGAATATCATGTTCTACGCAAACATGGAAAAGCACTATGGGGAGTCCGCTTATTTGAAAGTGCATCGACAGCAGAAGAACGAAGAATGTTCCGAACATCAAGAAGAAGACTAGATCGAAGAAACTGGAGAATTGAAATTTTACAGGAAATCTTTGCGGAGAAAATAAGTAAAATAGACCCGGGATTTTTCCTGCGAATGAAGGAAAGCAAATATTATCCGGAAGATAAACGAGATGTCAACGGAAATTGTCCGGAACTGCCATACGCATTATTTGTTGATAACGATTTTACGGACAAAGATTACCATAAAAAATTCCCAACAATTTATCATCTGAGGAAAATGCTGATGAACACAGAAGAAACACCAGATATCCGTCTGGTATATCTGGCAATCCATCATATGTTGAAGCATAGGGGACATTTCTTGTTATCCGGTGATATTAGTGAAATTAAAGAGTTCGGAACGACATTTTCAAAATTGCTGGAGAATATCAAAAATGAGGAATTAGATTGGAATCTTGAACTGGGAGCGGAAGAATATGCTGCTGTAGAAAGTGTTTTAAAGGATAACATGTTAAACCGTTCCACAAAGAAAACGAGATTAATAAAAGCGTTAAAAGCAAAATCAACATGTGAAAAGGCCATACTGAATTTACTGGCTGGTGGAACGGTAAAATTAAGTGATATATTCGGCCTTGAAGAATTGAATGAAACAGAAAGACCGAAGATTTCCTTTGCTGATAATGGATACGATGATTATATCGGAGAAGTTGAAAATGAATTGGGAGAACAATTCTATATTATAGAGACGGCAAAAGCAGTGTATGATTGGGCGGTATTAGTTGAAATACTGGGAGAATACACGTCAATTTCAGAAGCAAAAGTAGCAACATATGAAAAACATAAATCGGATTTACGATTTTTGAAAAAGATAGTGCGGAAATATCTGACGAAAGAGGAATATAAAGATATTTTTGTAAATACAAGTGATAAACTAAAAAATTACTCTGCATATATAGGGATGACGAAAATAAATGGAAAAAAAGTTAATTTGCAGAGCAAACGGTGCAGTAAAGAAGAATTCTATGATTTTATTAAGAAAGGCATACTTAAAAAGATAGAAGGACAACCCGAATATGAATATTTGAAAGAAGAGATAGAAAGAGAAACATTTCTACCAAAACAGGTGAACAGTGATAATGGTGTAATACCGTATCAGATTCATTTGTATGAGTTGAAAAAGATATTAGGAAATTTACGAGATAAAATGGACCTCATAAAGGAGAATGAAGATAAACTGATTCAATTATTTGAATTCCGAATTCCGTATTATATTGGTCCTTTGAATAAGATAGATGACGGAAAAGATGGTAAATTCACATGGGCTGTAAGGAAAAGTGATGAAAAGATATATCCATGGAATTTTGAAAATGTAATTGATGTAGAAGCAAGTGCAGAAAAATTCATTCGGAGAATGACAAACAAGTGTACATATCTGATAGGTGAAGATGTATTGCCGAAGGATTCATTACTTTACAGTAAATATATGGTTTTAAATGAGTTAAATAATGTAAAACTGGATGGAGAAAAATTATCTGTAGAATTAAAACAACGGTTGTATACAGAGGTATTTTGTAAGTATCGGAAAGTAACTGTAAAGAAGGTAAAAAATTATTTAAAATGTGAAGGTCTCATATCCGGCAATGTTGAAATAACTGGAATTGATGGTGATTTTAAGGCCTCATTAACGGCATATCATGATTTTAAAGAAATCCTGACAGGAACAGAACTGACTAAAAGGGATAAGGAAAATATTATTACGAATATAGTACTGTTTGGAGACGATAAAAAGTTGTTGAAAAAGAGAATGAATCGGTTATATCCTCAGATTACCCCAAATCAGTTGAAGAAAATATGTGCGTTATCGTATAAAGGATGGGGAAGATTTTCTAAAAAGTTTTTAGAAGAAATAACAGCACCAGATCCGGAAACAGGAGAAGTATGGAATATTATTACGGCATTGTGGGAATCGAATAATAACCTGATGCAATTATTAAGTAATGAATATCAGTTTATGGAAGAAGTCGAAACGTACAACATGGGAAAACAGACAAAAACATTGTCGTACGAAACAGTAGAGAAAATGTATGTTTCTCCGTCTGTGAAAAGGCAGATATGGCAGACGCTGAAAATCGTAAAAGAACTAGAAAAAGTAATGAAAGAAAGTCCGAAACGTGTATTTATTGAGATGGCAAGAGAAAAGCAGGAAAGTAAGAGAACTGAATCTCGTAAAAAACAATTGATGGATTTGTATAAGGCTTGTAAAAATGAAGAAAAAGATTGGGTAAAGGAACTGGGAGAGCAGGAAGAACAAAAATTACGAAGCGATAAATTGTATCTGTATTACACACAAAAAGGACGGTGTATGTATTCCGGAGAGGTAATAGAACTGGAAGATTTATGGGATAATACAAAATACGATATTGATCATATATACCCACAATCTAAAACGATGGATGACAGTCTTAAAAATCGTGTATTGGTAAAAAAGGAATATAATTCAATAAAATCAGATACATATCCATTAAATGAAAAGATACGACATGAGAGAAAAGGTTTTTGGAAGTCATTATTAGATGGGGATTTTATAAGTAAAGAAAAGTACGAACGCTTAATAAGAAATACAGAATTGACACCAGAAGAATTAGCAGGATTTATTGAAAGACAGATTGTTGAAACAAGACAGAGTACAAAGGCCGTAGCGGAAATATTAAAACAAGTTTTCCCAGATAGTGAGACTGTATATGTGAAAGCCGGTACAGTTTCGAGATTTAGGCAGGATTTTGATTTAATAAAAGTCCGTGAAGTGAATGATTTACATCACGCAAAGGATGCATATTTAAATATCGTAGTTGGTAATAGTTATTACGTGAAGTTTACTAAAAATGCTTCATGGTTTATAAAAGAAAATCCTGGTCGTACTTATAACTTAAAAAAGATGTTTACATCAGATTGGAATATTGAACGAAATGGAGAAGTTGCTTGGAAAGGTGGGAAAAATGGAACAATTGTAACGGTAAAACAAATAATGAGCAAAAATAATATATTGGTAACAAGACAGGTGCATGAAGCAAAAGGTGGGTTGTTTGATCAGCAGATTATGAAAAAAGGAAAAGGCCAGATCGCTATAAAAGAAAGCGATGAACGTCTTGCGTCAATAGAAAAGTATGGAGGCTATAATAAAGCTGCCGGGGCATATTTTATGCTGGTAGAATCTAAAGATAAAAAAGGAAAAACAATTCGAACGGTAGAATTTATTCCGTTATATTTAAAGAATAAAATTGAGTCGGATGAATCAATAGCACTGAACTATTTAGAAAAAGACAGAGGTTTGAAAGAACCAAAGATATTATTGAAAAAAAATAAGATTGATACACTATTTGATGTGGATGGATTCAAAATGTGGTTGTCTGGAAGAACAGGGGACAGACTACTATTCAAAGGTGCAAATCAATTAATTTTGGATGAGAAAAGAATTGCAACAATGAAAAAAATTGTAAAGTTTATTCAAAGGAGACAAGAAAATAGAGAATGGAAATTATCTGATAAAGATGGAATTGATAACGAAGTACTTATGGAAATATATAATACTTTTGTAGATAAGTTAGAAAACACAGTGTATAGAATACGATTATCCGAACAGGCAAAAACGCTTATAGATAAACAAAAAGAATTTGAAAAGTTATCACTAGAGGATAAAAGTAGTAGTTTGTTTGAAATTTTACATATTTTTCAATGTCAAAGTAGCGCAGCCAATTTAAAAATGATAGGCGGACCTGGAAAAGCAGGAATATTAGTTATGAATAATAATATAACCAAGTGTAACAGAATTTCTATCATAAATCAGTCTCCAACAGGAATTTTTGAAAATGAGATTGATTTGTTAAAGATATGAGCTGGCGTATAGTTGTCATTTCTAAACGAGCAAAACTGGATTTGCAATTGGGTTATATGGTTGTGCGAAGTGAAGAAGTAACAAAAATAGTTTTAAGTGAGATATCCACGGTATTAATTGAATCTACAGCAGTTTCGATGACAACGAGTTTAATTGCTGAATTAGCGAAAAGAAAAATTAAAGTGATATTTTGTGATGAAAAGAAGAATCCGTCATGTGAACTGGTCAATTATTATGGAAGTCATGATACGAGTAATAAAGTCAGGAAACAGATTGCATGGAAGCAGAATACGAAAGAAGCGGTGTGGACTGAAATTGTTACAGAAAAAATAAGGAAGCAAAAAGAACTATTGGAATTATTAGGAAAGGAAGAATCGGCACTACTTGATGGTTACTTAAAAGAAATTGAATGGAATGATAATACGAACAGGGAAGGACATGCGGCAAAAGTATATTTTAATGCAATGTTTGGATTAGATTTTACGCGTACAGAAGACAACTATATTAATGCAGCTTTGAATTATGGTTATTCCATTATTTTGTCTACATTTACACGTGAAGTCGTATCAAATGGGTATATTACACAACTGGGAATTTTTCATGATAATATGTTCAATCAGTTTAATCTTGCGTCTGATTTGATGGAACCATTCAGGGTTCTGGTTGATCAGGAAGTATATAATATGAGACTTGAACAGTTCGAGCATGAAGAAAAGATGCTGTTAGTAAATATATTGAATAAAGAAATTCAGATTGATGGAAGAATTCAATATGTGAATAATGCAATAAAGATTTATTGTAAGAGTATATTTGATGCGTTGAATGAAGATGATAGTGCGTTGATTCGATTTTATAAGATTGAGCTATAGATTTATGAGAGTATTGGTATTTTTTGATCTTCCGGTTCTTACGAGTGAGAACCGGAGGGCATATACAAAATTTAGAAAATTTCTATTGAAAAACGGATTCCTTATGCTTCAGGAATCCGTGTACTGTAAACTAGCGTTAAATGGTTCAGCAGTCAACGCAATTGTTGACAGTGTGCATAAAAATAAACCGGAGGAAGGCTTAATACAGTTATTAACAGTAACAGAAAAGCAGTACGCGAAAATGGATATTATTTTGGGACAAGTGAAGAGTGAAGTACTGGATACGGATGAAAGGCTGGTGATTCTATGAAACTTGTGCATGGAGATTTGTCAGGTGAAATAGTTAATGAGCAAAAAGAATGTGTGGAGTGGCTTATAGAACCACCGGAACTGTTTTCAAAATATGTAGGAGAATTATATAGGCAAGTTAATAAATCTGAGGGAAAATTTGTTTTATCAGAAAATAATAAGGAAATTGATATTGCAAAACATTCAGAGATTATAATAAATCCATTTTCTGTAGAAATAAATAATAGGAAAGTTCTAAATAAATTATACGAAGAATTGAATAAGTTGTCTTCAAATGAAGTGCTGTATATGAAAACACTTGAATTGACAAAATTAATACAAGAATATTTGTTAGATCTGGAACAAGAAACGAATTATATACTTGAATTTAATAATGAAGTTGAAATGAGTGCTTTGTTTAAAGCCGTTGATTTAAAATATGAAGACAGCGGAGAAGATTTCCTTGAAAGACTTGTAAAATATATAAAGATACTTGTAGATTTATTATCTGTAAAATTAGTTGTATTTATTAATGCAAGATGTTTTATGAATGATGAACAGATAAGGAAGTTATGTGAAGAAATAAAATATATGGAAATAAAAGGATTATTTATAGAAAACAACGAGAAAACTTGCGTGGAGGGGATGGAACGGTATATTATAGATAAAGATAGATGTGAAATTTATTAAAGTATATGGCTTGAGTACCTAGGTTTATGCAGGTGATGGCATTTCATTTTTGAATTTGAGGTTTGAGAATGATGTAAAACAGTATGGTACACAAGCGGATTGCAGCTGCGCAAGGAACTGATCAGCGTTTGAGAATGATGTAAAACAGTATGGTACACAAGCCTTCACTTTTCGGTATGTGATGAAATTCAAGTTTGAGAATGATGTAAAACAGTATGGTACACAAGCATCGGCAACAGGATACAAAGGAGCATCATCGTTTGAGAATGATGTAAAACAGTATGGTACACAAGCTTATCACAGACCCACAGGCGCAACTGCAAGTTTGAGAATGATGTAAAACAGTATGGTACACAAGCGCATTTTAGTACCGCACTTTCCACAGTAGGTTTGAGAATGATGTAAAACAGTATGGTACACAAGCATAAAAAAGAGGTCTACAAATGCTTATGTGGTTTGAGAATGATGTAAAACAGTATGGTACACAAGCCTATCAAATGATGAAAGGAATGATTTTAATGTTTGAGAATGATGTAAAACAGTATGGTACACAAGCGACAACTCAACCTGTCCATCATCCAGATCAGTTTGAGAATGATGTAAAACAGTATGGTACACAAGCTTCCGCCGTCTTCGTAGACTTCCTGCACTTCGTTTGAGAATGATGTAAAACAGTATGGTACACAAGCCAGATTCTGATACCAGAAAGAAAGGAAGACGTTTGAGAATGATGTAAAACAGTATGGTACACAAGCGGAAGAACTGCAAGTGGTACAACATTTTAAGTTTGAGAATGATGTAAAACAGTATGGTACACAAGCAATCTGCCCCGTTCCGTAGGCTACGCCGACGTTTGAGAATGATGTAAAACAGTATGGTACACAAGCGCCGATCATATCCATTGACGCCGCCACGTGTTTGAGAATGATGTAAAACAGTATGGTACACAAGCACCTACATATCAGCTTGTGACAGCAAGTGTGTTTGAGAATGATGTAAAACAGTATGGTACACAAGCACCAGTGGATATATTCACGCACAAGTTAAAGTTTGAGAATGATGTAAAACAGTATGGTACACAAGCCGACTGTCATTATTTATATAACCAGATTTTGTTTGAGAATCATGTAAAAATATGGTATTTAGACTTAATGTAATAAACAGTAGCAAGAGATGTATGTTTGAGAGAGATGTAATAATGGTATTTAAACAAAAGCGATGCTAATTTAATTGGGAACAAAACAAAAGTTGTGGCGATGTCACAACTTTTAGTTATCTTATACAAGTATAAAAATAATTGACGTATTTCCACCCATTAAAAAAGGACTGCATTATTCGGGAGGAGTGCAGCCCTGAGGAAAAAGTTATGAAAAAGATTTAAAGTGTTTGTTCTCTTGAACAATTCCTAGTATAGAATCGAATTGTGATAAAACTGTGATGGAATTAGGAAGAAATTGTTAACAAATTTAGAACATAAAATAAAATATGATTAGATGCGCCATAAACCGGGACCATGTTGAAATCCAAAAGTCCGGGTGTTAGAATTACAACAGATGCTATAACAGAAGATACATGAAAGAAAGATGTCAAAGAACACAAGAAACTACACAGAATATACGAACAGACACCAAGGAGGAATGCACCATGCGGATTCTAATCTACGGCGCCGGAGTCATTGGAAGCTTCTATGCATCCAGGTTTTCCAAGGCGGGACTGGATGTAACGGTTTTAGCCAGAGGGCAGCGGTTAAAAGAATTACAGGAACACGGTCTGTGGTACAGAGGCAAGACAAGAATACATAAAGTTGAGGTTAAGACAATTAGTGAGTTAAAACCAGATGACCGCTACCAGTTCATTTTCCTGACAGTATGTGAGAATCAGGTGGAAGAAGCACTGGAAGATATCAGTAGGAATGAAAGTCCGAATATTGTCACTATGGTCAATACAATAAAACCATATGGCAGATGGGAGAAAATCTGTGGAAAAGGCAGGATTCTTCCGGCATTTCCGGGAGCGGGCGGCTGTATCGAAGGCGGGATTCTGGATGCACAGCTCTTGCCAAGAGCAATCCAGCCGACGACATTTGGTGAGATCGGAGGAAGAAAGAGCAGCAGGGAAGAAGCACTGGCATATATATTTAGAAAAAGCCACATTCCGTATCAGATCATTCCGGAGATGCATCACTGGCAGATCTCGCATCTCGGCGTAATCGTGCCATTGGCAGATGCTTATTATCAGAGCAGACATCCGGAGAAAATCTGTGCAAATGAAAAGCTGATGACGCTGACTGCATATCGGATCAAGAAGAATCTGAAATGGATCGCCCAGAAGGGGATGTTGTGTCCGGCAAAGCTCTATATGATCAAGGATATGCCGACAGGAATGCTGGCAGGAGTCCTAAGCCGGGCATATCAGAGTGAATTTGGTAATAAATTCCTTTACAGGCATGCGATGCATGCGCCGGAAGAATTCCAACGGCTGCATCAGGAATTCTATAATTATATGAAGACACATACGAAAGAGAGTAACAGAGCATGATAAGACCGATTATGAAAGATATATTTTTCCTGAATCAGAGATCCGAGCCTGCAACAGAGGCGGACAAGCAGGTGGCGGTAGACTTACTGGATACATTGAAAGCACATGAAGAAGGCTGTGTCGGCATGGCAGCGAATATGATCGGAGTGAAGAAATGTATCATAGCAGTCAATATGGGCTTCATGAATGTAGCAATGTTTAATCCGAAGATCGTAAAACGCTCCGGAAAATATGAGACAGAAGAAGGTTGTCTCTCACTTACCGGTGTAAGAAAATGTACCCGCTATCAGGAAATCGAAGTGGAATATCAGGACATGAACTTCAAAAAACAGAGACAGAAATATACCGGATGGACGGCGCAGATCATCCAGCATGAAGTGGATCATTGTCGCGGGATTGTGATATAACAATGATAAATATTTCTCCATATTTTATTGACACAATTATATCAAAAGCATACAATAAGCTTAGATTGTTAATAAAATAACACAAGAAAACGTGAAGATTACAGGAGGGTAATATCATGGCAAAGATTTTATGTAGTCCAAGTAAATATGTACAGGGTGCAGGTGAGATGAAGAAGCTGGGTGAATATGCTCAGAAGTATGGCAAAAAGGCACTTGTACTGATCACAGAATCCGGATACAAACGTATCGGAGACGTTGTAAATATCGGATTTGAAGGATACGAGATCACACCTGTATATGAGTATTTCAACAGAGAATGCAGTAAGAATGAGATCAACCGTCTGGTAGACATCATGAATGAGAAAGGCTGTGATGTCGTGATTGGTATCGGTGGTGGTAAGATTCTGGATACAGCCAAGGCAGTTGCTTATTATAAAGAAGCTCCGGTCCTGATCTGCCCGACGATCGCATCGACAGATGCGCCTTGCAGTGCACTGTCAGTTATTTATACAGATGACGGTGTATTCGAAGAGTACTTATTCCTTCCGGCAAACCCGAATATGGTTCTGATGGATACCGAGATCATTGCAAAATCACCGGTAAGACTGACCGTTTCCGGAATGGGTGATGCACTGGCAACGTATTTTGAAGCAAGAGCCTGTCAGGCAAGCGGGGCAACGACATGTGCGGGTGGACAGATCACACAGGCAGCAATCGCACTTGCAAAACTCTGCTTTGATACACTGATGGCAGAAGGTGTAAAGGCAAAGCTTGCTCTGGAAGCAGGCGCATGTACACCAGCTGTGGAAAAAGTCATTGAAGCCAATACATTGCTGAGTGGTATCGGATTTGAGAGCGGCGGACTTGCAGGAGCACATGCAATTCATAATGGATTTACTGTACTGGATGAGTGTCATCATATGTACCATGGTGAGAAAGTTGCATTCGGAACGATCACACAGCTGGTACTTGAGAATATCCCGGCAGAAGAACTGGAAGATATCATCGACTGGTGTATCGAACTGGGACTGCCTGTGACATTAAAAGAACTGGGAATCACAGAAGTAACAGATGAGAAACTGATGGCAGTTGCAACGGCAGCATGCGCAGAGAATGATACACTTCACAATATGCCATTCGAGGTAACACCGGAGACTGTATGTGCAGCAATCAAGGCGGCAGATGCATACGGAAAATATTTCCTCGGAGAATAATCAAGAATCTGTGAAAATAAAAAATACATAATCAGATAACGCAGAGAATCTGCCGCTGACAGGGCAGAAACTTTGGTATATAAAAAGAAATGCTTTTCAGCACATGGAAGAGGAAGAACTTTCTGTTTTCCAGTTTGAAAAGCATTTCTTTTTTTGTATTATTTTACAGAATCATTCGGTACATGCATCTGAAAATTCCAGTAGATTTCAAGAATAACTTAACTTCTTTTTTACAAAATTATCGAGTAAATTCAATATTCTCATACTATACCTGAAAGTGTACAAAAAAACAAAATCAGAAAGTGTGAGAAATATCTATGATCAAATCCTATGTTATTGATACCAATATTTTAATTCAGGCACCTTATGCATGTCAGTGTTTTGAAGAAAACAGGGTGATATTGCCATTGGTTGTATTAGAAGAACTGGATGGTCTGAAGAAAGCAGAAGGAGAAAAGGGCGCAAATGCTAGGCGTGCGATCCGTTTTCTGGAAAAACTCAGACTGAAAGGAGACCTTTTAAAAGGTGTCCAGATGGAAAATGGAGGAATCCTCCGTGTGGAGGCCAATTGTGTAAATGTAGAGCTGCCGGAAAGCCTTCCGGAAGATAAGCCGGATAACCGGATCTTAAAAGTATGTAAGGGAATCCGGGAAGAAGAAAAGCCGGTCGTTCTGGTGACAAAAGATCTGGTCCTTAGATTAAAAGCACAGATTCTCGGAATTGAAGCCCAGGATTTCAGTACAGAGCAGGTGATCGAAGAAGAAGGTCAGTACAGCGGCAGACAGATCTGTTATGTGGCGGAAGATAAATTCAAGGAATTCAAGAAAAAAGGCGTTCATCTGAAGGAACTTTATTTGTCCGATGAAGATGGCAATAAGATCCAGCCGGAACTTACGGAGAACGAATTTATCATATTGAAGGCAGACCAGTCTGTGAAAAAGACACATCTGGGAAGAGTCGAGGGAAAGAAAGTAGTACCGTTAGAATTCCGAAAGAGTCAGCCTTATGGAATCAAACCAAGGAATGCAGGACAGTATTTCCTTCAGGAAGCATTGATGAAATCCGCAGAAAAAGCACCGCTTGTGATCGTAAAAGGAATGGCAGGAACGGCGAAGACATTTTATTCACTGGCGGTCGGACTGGAGAAAGTCCTGAACAATCCGACCGGAGAATATAGAAGAATTCTGATCTGCAGACCGAATGCACAGTTTGACCAGGATATCGGTTTCCTGCCTGGAGATGAGCAGGAAAAAATATCACCACTGATGCGTCCGATCGTAGATAATCTGGAGCAGCTGATCGATTCAGATGAGGAAGAACGTTATCAGGATGAACAGGAATTACAGGGAAAGATTGAAGAGATATTTGCCAGAGGGCTGATCCAGACAGAAGCAATGAATTTCATCAGGGGCCGGTCATTTGTCAAGACCTATCTGATCATAGATGAAGCGCAGAATATGACTCCGAATCAGGTGAAAGGAATCATAACGAGAGCAGGAAAAGGAACCAAGATCATATTGCTTGGAGATCCGAATCAGATCGACCGTCCGTTTCTGGATGAAAGAACAAATGGACTCAGTTATGCATCAGAATATATGAAGGGCAGTCCGTTATGCTATCAGATTACAATGTCGGCAGAAGAATGTGAGCGTTCCGAGCTTGCGATGGATGCGATCCATAGATTATAGATATAGATTATAAATTTAGAAGGGAACGAAATAAAATTGAGCAAAGTAACATATAAAGCAATCAAAAATATGCCGGAGGTGAATGCCTATATCGAACAGGGAAACAGAGTACTCGGAGCACTTGGATATACCGAACATTCCAGAGGACATGCAGTAAAAGTGGCGGAAACAGCAGGAAATATTCTGGACAAACTAGGCTATAACCAGCATACGATCGAACTTGCCAAGATTGCGGGTTATATGCACGATATGGGAAATTGTGTGAACCGTGTGGATCATGCACACAGTTCTGCAATCATGGCATTTCAGATACTGCGGGATCTGAAAGCACCGGATGAAGACATCGCAGTGATCGTCAGTGCAATCGGTCAGCATGATGAGGCAACCGGCATGGCAGTGGATGCGGTATCGGCAGCACTGATACTGGCGGATAAGACGGATGTAAGAAGAAACCGTGTGCGGAACACGATCAAGGAAAGCTTTGACAAACATGACCGGGTGAATTATGCTGCAGTGGCATCCAGTCTGCATGTAAATGTCGAAAAGCAGGTGATTCTGCTGGAGATTGAACTGGATGAAGGAATCTGTTCTATATTAGATTATTTTGAGATTTTCTTACAGCGTATGCTGATGTGCAAGCGTGCGGCAGAGATGCTGGGAATGAAATTCAAGATGAAGGCGAATGGGAATAAGATCTGTTAAGCGGGTGTGGCAAATGAGTGAAGATCCGGAAGATGATTTCATAGAATTAGCGATTGACATTCCATGAAAGACAGTGCTATAATACAACCCTAAAATGAGTGTGGATTTTTCTGGAGCAATCTATTTTTCGCCACATGGTTACTGGATGACAGCGGCCATGTGGTTTTTTGTTGTCATGCATCTGGAAGAACCAGTAGATATACATATGAAAGAAAGGGGATATATTATATATGGATCAGACATATATGAAAGAACAACCGGTATTAAAATTGATCGTATCGATGGCACTGCCGATGGTCATTTCTATGATGGTGAATTCACTTTATAATATTGTAGACAGCTTCTTCATTGCCAGGATCAGCGAAGATGCCATGACGGCATTATCACTGGTGTATCCAGTGCAGAATCTGGTCAATGCGGTGATGATCGGATTTGGAATCGGAATCAATGCGGTCATCTCATTTTACCTGGGAGCGCAGGATAAAGAGAGGGCAGACAGGGCAGCAACACAGGGAATGCTGCTTGGAACGATTCATGGAGTTGGATTTATGATTCTGGGAATTGCCGTAATGAGACCATTTTTACAGATGTTTACGGGAAATGCAGAGATTGTGGACTATGGGGTACGTTATTCGAGAATGGCATTTTTATTTGCGACAGCACTGTCATGGCAACTTGTATTTGAGAAGACATTCCAGGCAGTCGGACGTATGGTAGAATCGATGACCTGTATGATGTCAGGTGCGATCATCAACATTATCCTGGACCCGGTCCTTATCTTCGGACTTGGACCATTCCCGAAGATGGGAATCGAAGGAGCGGCACTTGCAACAGGAATCGGACAGGCAGCAGGAGCACTGCTGTATCTGATTCTTTATATCGTGAATCCGCTTCCGGTAAAATATAGAAAGAAATATCTGAAGGTGGATCTGAAGCTGTGGAAGAAATTGTATGTAATCGGAATTCCGGCAAGCCTGAACCTGGCACTTCCGTCACTGTTGATCTCCGTATTGAATGTAATACTTACAGGCTATGGGGAAGTCTACGTATTCGTTCTCGGAGTCTACTATAAGCTGCAGACCTTCCTGTACCTTCCGGCAAATGGAATTGTGCAGGGAATGCGTCCGCTTCTCGGATATAATTATGGCGCGGGAGAGCACAAGCGTGTACACAAGATCTTTCAGGACGGTCTGATACTGGTTCTTGTAATGATGGCAGCAGGAACGGCAATTTGTCTGGCAGTTCCGGGACAGCTGATGGGATTATTCACAGCGAATCTGGTAACGATGCAGGCGGGAAGCGTGGCACTCAGAGACATTAGTCTTGGCTTTATTGCTTCATCGGTATCGGTTATCTGCAGCGGGGCACTGGAAGGACTTGGAAAAGGCGTACATTCACTGATCATTTCACTGTGCCGATATGTAGTCGTGATCATTCCGGTAGCATTCATCGTCAGCCGTTTTATGGGGGCAGTCGGTGTGTGGCATGCATTCTGGATCACGGAAGTGGTGACTGCGGTGATCGCGTATGTGGTGTATCGGAAAGGCGTGAAGAGATAGTAGAAAAGATAGCGAAAGAGATCATATAAGAATAAAGAATATAATAAGATAAAAGGATGAAAAAGAGTTGTTGACCGCATGAATCGGCATATGTCTGTAAGGAAGGACAAGAGGATGATTCAGAAGATGAAAATTCACAGAGTAACAGCTCTTTTTTTGATGTATGCATATATACTGTGTGATATAATAATGAATAGTAAAACAAATAAGAAAGAATGTATTTACAAATTAATAATTATGGAAAATATTATAAAATGAATATATTTAGAAAAATAACTTAAAAGGAGATATGTATGGCGGATAATATGAAATTTGAATTATTAGCAAGTAATATTAAAGATATCAACATGAAAGCTGGCAATGCTGCTAAAAGTGCCGTGAATCAGTTGATGACTTTGAGAAATTGGGTCATCGGATATTATATTGTGGAGTATGAGCAAGGGGGAAGTGATAGAGCAAAATATGGTTCTCATTTATTAAAAAATCTTGAAAATCAAATTTCAGAAAAAGGCATGAATTCTACTTTGTTTAAATGGTGTTGGCAATTCTATATATTGTATCCTCAAATTGGTACAATAGTGTCGAACCAATTCGAATTACCAAGTTTTGAAAAAAGTGCGACAGTGTCGCACGAATTTATAACACAACCAGAATTACTTATAAACAATTTATCTTTGCCAGATAAAAAGAAATTACAGGAATTTATGTTAAAAGAAATGCAAGAAATGGGAATTTAGACAGCGCTCGCAGAAACACGAAAGGAGGCTAATCAATTAACGATTAGCCTCAGGCTCATATATTCAGAGTATTTATCTCAATCTCCACTTCAGCAAAAACGCAGAATTAATAATCACAAGCACCGATCCCGCATTATGAACCAGTGCCCCAACGATTGGATTCAGGATACCGGTGATCGCGAGTACGATAGCCACGAAATTCAGTGTCATGGAAAATGTCAGATTGAGCCGGATCGTCCGCATCATGCGTCTGGAAAGTGCCAGCAGATGCGGCAGTTCTTCAATCTGGTCATCGATCAGGGCAATGTCTGCGGCGTCAACGGCGATATCACTTCCGACTCCGCCCATGGCGATACCGACATTTGCTTTTTTAAGAGCCGGAGCATCGTTGATACCGTCTCCGATCATACAGACAGCAAGGTTACGTTTCTGATACTGATCGATCTCTTTTAACTTATCTTCCGGAAGGCAGTCGGAACAGACTTCCTGGATATGCAGGCGTCCGGCGATTGCCTGTGCGGCATTTTCATGGTCTCCGGTAAGAAGAACAGGATCGATGTTCTGAGCTCGTATGGCATCGATCATCTTCTGGCTTTCCAGACGGAGCGTGTCAGCAAGTGCAAGGAATCCGGCAGCTTTTCCGTTATAAGCGACATAGATAATGGTTGCACCTTCATGAAGATAGAATGCCGTACGCTGTTCAAAATCAGCAGGAATGCTAACATTCTGTTCTGAAAAAAGAGACAGATTGCCGGCAAGTACAGGCTGATGATTGACAGCAGCAGAGATTCCGCGTCCTGGTATCATCTGAAAATTCTCGACAGAGACATCTGTAAATAAGCTTGAGGAAGCAGAATCGGAACTGGAACCGAGTTTCTGGCGGCAGCCTTTTACAATGGCTTTTCCCAGTGGATGTTCGGACAAACGTTCACAGGCGGCAGTGTAAAGATACAGATTCGAATCTGAAAGTTCCGGGATGACGGACTGTACGGCAATGACTTCCGGAGTTCCGTAAGTTAAGGTACCTGTATATACATATGGGGTATATGTATGTCAAGGGGATAAAAAGAAAAAAGTACAATTATCGGAATATAATTCCAGAAAATTGTACTTTTTTCTTGCTATCAGTTAACTTGTATTTACAGATATTTACAAACTTCTACTTTTGCCTTACTGCCAGTTAACCCATATTTGCAAATCTTTCGACTGCTTTTGTAAAATCTTCAATCGTCTTATCCGCATCGCCGTGTTCGATCCCATCGCGTACACAGTGCTTGATATGTCCTTCCAGAACGACTTGTCCACATTTGTGAAGTGCTGATTTGGCAGCATTCAACTGAGAGAGGATGTCCTCGCAGGGAATATCTTCATCTACCATTCGGTCGATTGCCTGTACCTGTCCGATGATCTTGCGGAGACGGCGGTGTAAGTTGTCTGAATCCATACATTGTTTCATATATAATCGCACCTCCAATACCGTATGGGGTATATGTTCATTATGGAAGAAATGCCTGAAAAAGTCAACCGGAAGTAAATTGCTGTGATAGTGTTGAAGCAATTTGGATCATTTTATCTTGAAAAAATAGTATACCGTCGTACAAGAAAGAGTTCGAATTGACTGACCAGTTATTCAAAGAGTATAATAAATCTATAAGTACAAACGGAATGATCAGGATCTATCCGAATGTAACAAAAGAGCAGAAAAGAAAACAGAATATACAAGGACGACTCTGACTGCAAGGCAGCATCCCGAGCAGGAATAGTTATGAACTACCTTATTTCCGGAACATGGTATTACTATATCATTTATCAGCACCATACATTGGAAAAATCAAAAAGAGCATTTGTTATACAAAATAAGGCGGCTTCAGATAACGAAAAGAGAGCCATATTTCGTATATAAAATGTTCTTTTTTTATTTAATGAATGTGTAAATGGATATGTAAGAAAAACTAAGAAATTCAACATCAAATGACAGAAACATAATAGAAATAAATGTTCATAAAAATAAACCAGAGAACATGCAGGAGGAACACACATGTTAAAAGTAGCAATCTACGGCAAAGGCGGAATCGGGAAATCCACCGTCACATCCAATCTGGCGGCAGCATTTGCCACGATGGGGAAGAAAGTAATCCAGATCGGCTGTGACCCAAAGGCGGATTCGACGATGAACCTGCTCGGCGGGGAACCGCTAAGACCGGTCATGAACTATATGAGAGAAGAAGATGAAGAACCGGAGAAACTGGAAGACATTGCAAAAGAAGGATTTGGAAATGTCTTATGTATCGAGACAGGCGGACCGACACCGGGACTTGGATGTGCGGGAAGAGGAATCATTGCCACATTTCAGTTATTGGAAGATTTGAAATTATTCGAGACCTATAAGCCCGATGTCGTTCTGTATGACGTACTCGGGGA
>CAKRAT010000041.1 GCA_934295165.1 uncultured Dorea sp.
GTAATACTTCCCAGTTCTTCATATGGAATGGTAATATCTGTATGACAGTGGAAATACGCTTTTGATACATCTTCTTTTCTGCGGATCGATACCGAATTGTCTCTTGCAATAATCTCTTTTCCGTTCGGATTATAGACTTTGATATCTTCGCACCAGCTGTAACAGGTATCTCCCACTGCAAAATGTGGTCCCATCTTTTCTGCGATCAGGATCGGCATTTTATCTTCGATTCCGTACTTCTTTGCAGCTACATATGCAGTTGTATTCGTTCCGATCGCGAACTCACCGAGTGGCAGTGTCGGATGCTTGTACAATACATTGTCATGAATATAGGCTTTATTCTCCAGTTCACGTTCAAAATTCGCACAGTTGTATTCTGATACCATACCGTTTGAGAATGTGATTTCCAGATCACGGTACTGCAGTTCATTCAGATAGACTTTGCTGACATGCAGGACTCCGTTCGTGCCTTCCAGTACAGGTGATGTAAATACTTCCCCGACCGGAATATTTACATCTGCCACACAATTCTCAAAGATCGTCTCTTTTTCCGGATCATTCAGCGGATGCAGCTGTACATTCAGGTCAGTACGATTGCCATTTGTTCCCAGAATGTGTACGTATTCTCCCTGATCCAGTACATCGATCAGTGTCTGCTGCACCTTCTCATATAACTTGGCATCCAGTGTATTGATACGGATGATCTCATCGAAGATTTCTTCGTACTTTTCTCCGATCTCCGGTACCGGATAAGCGATGATCGTAAAGCTTCTTTCTTCTCCCTTGATATACTGGTTCACCATCTGGCTCTGGCGGCTGTTATACTGAAGGATCATCCCTTCCTGACTCTCAGATAGCTTTGCTACCGTCTCTTTTGCTTCCGGTTCAAATGGTTCTTCACCGAACATCTCGATGCATGCCGGTCCTGCGAACCCTGCTGCTTCTTTCTTATGATGCTCATAAGTGGTCTGCATTACTTCTAATTTACGCTCCAGATATTTCTTATCCATGAAAAGCGCCTGATCATCTTTGTGATCGTATTCGTACTGCTTATTTGCTACCGCTCCATAATATCCGATCTTAATGTGCTGTCTCTTCGTCAGTACACTGACTGCTGCACGATAGATGACCGGTTTTAATCCCATTTTTTCGAAATTCTCAATTGCTTTTTTCACCACTCGTTCGAATCCGAGAATATAGCGGATGTTTACCACCGATTTCTTCGAAAGGTCTTTTCCCGTATTCACGAATCCGATGCGGTATCCTTCTGTATAGACATCTGCCATCTTCTGGATTGTCTCTTCCGGAAGGCTGTTCAGATGCTCTGCCGTCTTCCATTCATTTTCACTGATGTACTCTCCGAACTGATACAGATATCTGAAATCGGTAAGGTCACTGTTCATGATCAGATCGGTTGCAAATGACTCTTCCGGCAGAACCTGTTCCCTGATACGGTCCGTAAGGAACACATCACAGTAATCACTGGCATACCAGTAAAAAGTATCTTTAACTGCCTTCAGATCCGGTTCTTCCTCGAACTGGTTATATACCTCGATCAATAATTCATACAGGATTGCCAGATATTCTGTCTTTCCTTCAAAAACATAAACGACTGCCCCACGAAGTTCCGCATATAACATCCCAAGAATCTGTCCTGATTCTTTTCCAAGCATCTTACACGCATAATCCGGATTCGCATAACTTTCCTCATACTGTTCCGGTAAAACATCCTGATACAGCCGTCTGTTCCATGTTCTTAATTCATCTAACCCAAGCTTCTGGTATCTGCCATCCAGAAGTTCTGTTCTAAGTTCGTCCAGCATAAGCACGAACTCTGCCATCTTCTTAAAATAGTCTCTGTAAGGCTCCCCAACCGTATCTTCCGTCTGCATCAGACGGATACGGTCAAGTGCCAGCTCATATCTTTCTTCTATCATCTACATAAGCCCCCTGACAAATAATGCAACCATAGCAACGAGGAACACTGCATTTACTGTGATTCCCACCTTGCAGGTCGTATAGATCTTTTCGCGTTCTCTGAATCCCTTAATGCCAAGCCAGATTCCAATCACTGCCATTGCACAGGTTCCGAGTCCGAAAAATCCCATTAAAATATTTACATTTCCTTTATTCATAAACGAAAAGAGGATCATGACGCTCACCAGAAAGGCGATCACCACTGCATAAGTACAGGAATAGACACCCCTTTTGGAGTGTCTGACTGCTTTCTGTCCATATTTCGTTTTGATCATTTTTTTGCGTTTTTTCTTGCGGGCTTTCGCTGCCGCTTTGATTCTGTCATCTTCTGTTCTTAGTTTTTTTCCCAGCATGTCTTCTCCTTATTGCCGCACATATTGCACATATTGCAAATAGTATATATCCACAGATTCCCCCGATCGTATTCAGTAACAGGTCATCTACATCAAAGCTTCCAACTTTTGTGATAAGTTGAAACACCTCCACACACAGACTCAGTCCAAAACTGTAAAATGCTGTGCCAAAAAAACTTCTCTGCCTGCTGCCCATCGGAAGGAAAAATCCAAATGGAACAAATATAATCACATTTCCAAATAAGTTAGTGAACATGGCAAAGAATCCTACCTGCTCCCGGTACTGCCAGAATCTTTTGATCTCTTTAAACAATACCAGATTATAGTGATATTCCCGCATCTCACCTGTACGTCCATACCAGTCAGAGAACAGAAGGAAATATATGATAAATATTACATATAGTATAAATAATATCTTTCCCAGTATCCGGATTCTTTTTCGTTTTTTTGAATCCAATGTTCTACAACCTCCCGTATCTCTTCGGTATTAAAAAAGTATTCCTTTCTTCTCTTTCAGTAAACGGGCGCCGCTGATAATAGAGATCACACCTGCTGCGATTCCTACTACTGTAACAACAATGCCTACTGCAATCCCTGCAGCACCGGCTAACCCCATTGCTTTATATGCCTTTTCATTCATACCCGTGTTCCCCCGTTTCTATTTTGCTCCATACTGTTCATAATATGCGTCGATCGCTGCTTTTAATGTATCATCGATCACAACTTTTCCGTTGCATTCTTTGTTATACAGGCACTCTACCACTTCTTCCATAGTTACGATTGCTGCTGTATCGAATCCATACAGATCCTTAACCTCATCTAACGCACACTTCTCGCCGCCTTTTCCGACTTCCATACGGTTCAGGGATACCATCAGACCTACAATTGTAACATCTGCGGCACCTTTTACCTTTGGAACCGTCTCTTCCATGGATTTTCCGGATGTAGTCACATCTTCGATCATGATCACACGATCTCCGTCTTTTAACTTGCTTCCAAGGAAACTTCCCTTATCTGCACCGTGGTCTTTCTCTTCTTTACGGTCAGAACAGTAACGTACTTCTTTGCCATACAGGTCACTGTAAGCGATCGCTGTTACGACTCCGAGCGGGATTCCTTTGTATGCTGGTCCGAATAATACGTCAAAATCATCTCCGTATGTATCGTGGATTGCTTTTGCATAATACTGACCTAATTTTTTAAGCTGTGATCCTGTTACATAAGCTCCGGCATTCATGAAGAACGGAGATTTTCTTCCACTCTTTAATGTAAATTCTCCAAATTTGAGCACGTCGCTCTCTACCATAAATTCAATAAACTCCTGCTTATAACTTTCCATCTTGATTACCTCCATATATTTCAGACTCTGTGTGTCTTGTTTATTGCATCATAATTCCATTTAATTCTATCATAAGAAAATCAGTTTTTCAATTCACGCATACAGAAAACTTGCCACTGCCGGTTTTTCTTATATACTCCGGCAAAAAAGAAAGGATCCGGAAGGCGCACTCTCCTTCCGGATCCTTTTTATATACCAAAGTATGCAAAAGAAGTTGCCAGCGGCAAGTTCTCTGTATTTTCACTCTACATAATCTTCGTTTCTTCCAGTTTTTCTGCAAATGCTTCATTCATCCGGATCACCGGCTTACGAAGAAGCAGTCCGAGGATCAGGGACAGGATCAAAAAGATTCCAAGCTTTCCAAGCTCTGCCCAGTAAGTCATACCATACATGCCGCCGATCGTCTCCCGGAATGCCGCCATGCTGTGAACAAATGGCAATAACGGATATACAGCTTTAAAGAACGCCGGTGCAACCTCAATTGGGAAAGTTCCTCCAGAACCTGCCACCTGCATAACCAGAAGTACCACGCTGACCGCCTTTCCAATATCTCCAAATGACACCGTCAGTGTATAGATAATATTCACATATACGATACTTGAAAACCATCCTGCCAGCATGAACAGGAACGGATGCTTACACTGGATGCCCAGATATAGCAAATCCCCCAGGCAGATCAGTGTACTCTGCAGCAAACCTACGATCAGGAAAAGGAGATAACGTCCCAGGTATTCCTGATGCGGTTTTACTTTCTTCAGGCCTTCGGTGCATTTTGCCGAAACACCTGTCTTTAACATGGCAACCAGTACGATTCCACCGATCCAGATCGACAGTGTGGAATAAAACGGTGCCATGGACGATCCGTAATTTTCAATTTTATAAATCTGATTTGTCTTCAGGCTTACCGGTGCTGCCAGAAATTCTCCAATCACATTGGAATCCCCTGAGATCAGTTTTTCCAGTTGTGAAAAGTCTCCGCCTGCCTGCATCTCCCCGATCTTATCCGTTGTATCACTGATCTTTCCGGCTGCCTTATCCAGCAGATCACTGGAGTGATTCAGTGCCTCATTAATCTGTGTCAGGTCAGCGGAAGCCGATGTTGACAGATCATAGATACCATCTACGCCTTCATCCAGCTCATCCATCAGAAGACTTAAGTTGCTGCTGGTGTCACCCACCGACTCTCCCAGTTCATCCAGACTGCCCTTTACATTCTTTTCGAAATCCGTCTTGATTCCCGCAAGACTGTCTGCGCTTGATTTCACCAGTTTGTCTAATTCTGCTTTGTCTGTTATTACCGTATCCGATGTCTCCTGCAGTGAAGATACCGTAGCCAGAAGCTTATTCTTAAGCTCTGTCTGTATTGCCATCGTCTCTCCCAGTTTTCCGGAGATACTTCCTTTTAATTCATTCAAATGCGTATTATTCCCGACATTCAGTCCGTCTATCGCCGCCTTTAACGAACTATAGGAATCGATCACTTTCTGTACACTGGATGCCACGGTATTCAGCGTTCCGGCTATATCATCCGCACTTTCGGAATTTGACGAAAATGCAGAATCAATAATTTCCGACATCTGATTATAGAATTTCTTTCCGGAATTCAGTGCCTCATTCACGCCATCTGTAGCACCGCTGACGGTTTCATCAATCCCGCTGAACGATTTTTTTACCTCTTTCAGCGAATCGGTTGTATCCTCAGAATGTTCCTGTGTTTCTTTCAAGAATGCTCCCGTTGTATCCAACAGCTGCTGTGCAGAAGTCGTCATTCCGGAAAATGATCTTAATGTAGACGATGCCGAGCTTAAGTCCGAGCCGATCTGGTCCAGATTATCTGCAAGATTCTTTGCAATCGCTTCCACCCCATCCTGATCTGCTACATTCGTGACTGCTTTAAATGCCGTGATCACAGTATCACTGATCGTCTCTACGAATACTTCATTCACCTGTCTCTGGATCGCACTTGCACCCTTATCTGTGACTTTCGGAGCAATTGCATTTTCCTTGGCATTCGAATAATATGCGATACTAGGTTTCTGGATATTTTCAGAAAAAATACTCATCATATTCGAACTGAAATTCTTCGGTATCACAATTGCAGCATAATATTTACCGGACTTTACGCCGTCCACCGCTTTTTTCCTGCTGGTAAATACCCAGTCAAGCTGCGAATTACTCCGAAGTGATGTCAGCACCTGGTCTCCCATATTGATCTCTAATGGGATCAGGCTTCCTTCATATCCTTCATCGACACTTGCGACCGCAACTTTCAGATTGCCGGTATTCCCGTACGGATCCCAGCTTGCGGCTATATTAAACCATGCATAGAGACACGGAACAACCGTAATTCCCATGATAACGATCATTGCGATTACATTACTTCTGATACGTTTTATGTCTCTTCTGAAGATTTTCCATATATTGCTCATTCGCCTCTGCCCTCCTTTATCTCGTGGATCAGATCTTCTGTTGTAATACCGGTCATGGCAAGCTGTCTTAACATCTTATCATGCAGATATTCTACAATGATCAGATATAATGCAAGTCCGATCAGCGATACGATCCATAATATCAGGAAGACCAGCTTGGATTCCAGGCTGAACATCAGTATCAGGAAGATCAATGGTATAATAATCATTCCGAGGAATCCCCACCGTATCATCTTCGGATACCTTCTTTCAAATTTTTCTGATTTTTCCAGTATCTCCTGTTTCCACTCATCATCTTCCATCAGTGTATTGATCATCATCGTCAGTTCCGGACGTTTTCTTTCTATCGATTCCGTCTCTCCGAGCATCAGCTCTGTCTCTGACAGACGCGCATCAAACAAATGATTGAGATTCATAAGTAATGGTCTGAGTCCCAGACCGATCAGCAGCGAGATTGGGAAAAAGACTGCCAGAATTCCCAGATTTTTCCAGATCTCTGCCCCATACATTCCCGCAATACATTCACGCATGGCACTGACTCCATATGTGAACGGAAGAAGTGGATGTAATTTCTGGAAGAATTCCGGTGTCATCTCGATTGGATACGTTCCTGCCGATCCCGGGATCTGCAGAATAACCAGTACAACTCCCAGTGCCTTTCCTATATGTTTAAATGTAAGTGCCAGTGCATAGATCAGATTGACATAAATAAATGAACAGAATACCCCAACGCACACAAATGCAACCGGATGTACACACTGTACTTTCAATAATAAAATATCACCTGCACTCACGATCAGTCCCTGTACAAGACCTACCGCAATGAATAACAGCCACCTTCCAAAATATGCCTGTCCCGCTGTAAACTTCCGTACCTTCTCATCTTTATCCACTTCCTGTTTCAGAATGGATACCAGGATCAGTCCTCCTACCCATAGCGCAAGATTGGTATAGAACGGTGTCATTCCCGATCCGTAGTTTTCTACATCATATAATACTTTGGATTTGATGCTGACCGGAGATGACATAAAATCTGCAACTGAATCTGCATCAATTCCTTCCAGTGAGGTCAGTTTCTGATACATCTCAGAACTCTGCAGTGCATTCAAATCTGTCTGGACCGAAGCCAGTGCCGCATCCACCTGTGTCAGTACATCTTCGGTCTGTCCCAGTGCAGACGCACTGCTTTTCAGACTGTCATTTAACTGTTCCAAAATCGTTTTCAACTGTTCTACAGTCGGTTCCACACCGGTTAATGTTGCTGACAGATTGCCACTCAGTGAAGCAAGACTGTCCAGTGACTCATTCAGCTGTGGCAGAAGATTTTTATCCAGGTTACTGCGGTAATCCTGCAGGGTTTCTTTGCTGTTTTTTGCCAGTTTTTCCAGAGAGGTCCGTGTATTCTTTGCTGTTGTCACCGCATTTTGAATTCCGTTATTGCCAGTCTTCAATGAAGATACCAGATTCTGCAAAGATGCATTCTGATTCTCCAGTTCGGTAATTTTCTGTCCTATGACGGCAGATATCTGCTGCCCCAGTTCTGTATGCCCCTGAATCTGATTATTCAGTTCTCTTAACTGTTCCAGAAGTTCCTGGTTCTTATTTAACAGTGATGATGCGGTCGTAAGACTGCTGTCTACCGCTGTCAGTGCCTGCCCTGCTTTCGTCTCGAACGCACCCAGTTTTGCCGATGCTGAAACATATGTGTCATTTAAAAGTGTCTCGCCGTTTGATAAACCGGCTGCAAATTCTGTTGAGAACTGACCGACTGCCGTTCTTGTATCTGCAAGCACATCTCCGGTATCCGCAAGTGTATCTGCGCCGGATTCTGCCGTAACTACAACTTGATCCAGCGTATCCAGTGCATTTTCCATAATTTCGTCAGACTTATCCACTGTCTTCTGGAAGTTTTCCAACACCTGGTTATATTCATCCAGATTCTTTCTGGTATCTGTGATTGCCTGTACCAGGCTGGAATTGCCTTCACTTACCTTTCCGGTCAGTTTTCCGGCCTCTTCACTCAATAATTCCGAAATGGTCTCTGCCGCTACGGATGTGAATGTATCATTGATTTCCTGTTGAATCGTACTTGCCCCTGTATCTGTGATCTTCGGTGCAATTGCATTCTTTTTCTCATTAATATAATAATCCAGTTTTGGCTGTTTGATATCTCCCGATAAAATACTTAACAGTGATTCACTGAAATTATCCGGAATCACGATCGCCGCGTAATATTTTCCGGCTTTTACTCCCTGCTTTGCGGTCTTTGCATCCACAAATTTCCATCCAAGCTGGTTATTTTCTTTTAGATTATCCACGATGCTCTTTCCTGCATCCAGCGACATCTGTTCACTATCGGCACCTTTGTCTTCATTGGCTATGGCCACCTGAATCCCCTTGGTGTTCCCATATGGATCCATATTGGCAGCGATGTTAAACCATGCATAAAGCGAAGGCAGTATACTGATTCCAACCAGGATCAATACGGCTGCACGGTTACGGAACAGCCGCCCTAGATCTCTTTTGAAAATCTGAAATGATTTTTTCATCCACTAATCCTCCTGTTATTTTTCATATGAATACCAGTATATCAAAATCTTCACCGAAAATCTACTCAAAGAACTGACGGCTGGTCATATTTTTATTATACCATTTGTCTATAAATTTACATCTCGTGTGTTAGGGTCTTAATCCCATACCGCCTTCCAGTGCAACAGTCTCTCCACTCATGAATTTGAAATCAGGAGAAAATTGTTTACCAATACCTTATATCTATTAATTTGGACACAAAAAACGCATCAATACAGGTGTATTTTCTCCCATATTGATGCATTTTTATCATTTATTTTACAATTCCAACCATGTCTTTTACGGATTCAAATCCATTTTTCTTCATATAGGCTTCGATTCCGTCTATAATCTCGATCGTTGCATTCGGATTATAGAAATTCGCAGTTCCCACGGATACTGCAGACGCTCCGGCAAGGATCATCTCGATGGCATCTTCCGGTGTCGCAATACCGCCCATTCCGATAATCGGAATATTCACTGCCTGCGCCGTCTGGTATACCATCCGGACTGCGACCGGATGTACAACTGGTCCCGATACGCCGCCCGTCTTATTGGCTACTGCAAATGTCCTGCGGTTGATATCGATCTTCATACCCGTCAGTGTATTGATCAGTGACAGGGCATCTGCACCGCCGGCTTCTGCCGCCTTCGCAATCTCTGTAATATCCGTCACATTCGGTGTCAGTTTCATGATGACCGGCTGTTTTGCAATCTTTTTGATCTGCGCCGTCAGCTCTTCTATATGCTTTGCATCCTGTCCGAACGCCAGAAAACCGGCATTTACATTCGGACACGAGATATTGATCTCCATCATATCAACCGGCTCATCTGCCAGTCTTTCTACCACCGCCAGATATTCCTCCGGTGCATGACCACAGACATTGACAATGATCTTCGTATCATATTTCTTCAGGAACGGAATATCTCTTTTGCAGAACAGATCGATTCCCGGATTCTGAAGTCCGATCGCATTCATCATTCCGCCATATACCTCTGCCACACGCGGTGTCGGATTGCCCGGCCATGGAACATTTGCCACTCCCTTAGTCGTCACCGCTCCAAGACGGTTCAAATCCACAAATTCACCGAATTCTTCTCCCGAACCAAATGTTCCGGAAGCCACTGTAACCGGATTCTTCCACTCTACGCCGGCAATATTTACTCTCATATCCATTATAAATCCACCTCCGTAGATAAGAATACTGGTCCGTCTTTACAGATTCTCTTATTGTTCACATTGCTGTGTGCATCTTTTTCCTTTGTCTTGCAGACGCATGCCAGACAGGCACCGATACCGCATGCCATTCTCTCTTCTAATGAAATATAGCATTCGATTCCCTTCTCTTCTGCATAAGCCTTGATCGCACGCAGCATTGGTGTCGGTCCGCATGCATATATCATATCTGCATCCAGATTCTGCTCACGGATGGCATCCATGACATTTCCTTTTGTTCCCACACTTCCATCCTCTGTGGAAATATATAAATTTCCGTTCTGTTCAAATTCTTCTTTCAGGAATGTATGGGCATCTCTGTAGCCGACAACGATCTGCTTTTCCCCGCACTGCATCTGTTTGGCAAGTTCCAGGATCGGCGGAACACCGATCCCGCCGCCCATCAGAAATACTTTCTTTCCTTCTGCTTTCTCATATGGAAACCCATTTCCCAGAGGTCCTATCACCGGCACCGTATCTCCGGCCTTTAATTCTGAGAACTGTTTTGTTCCTGTCTTCTCTCCGGTCACACGGTATACCAGTCTCAGTTTTTTTGCCTCTTTATCAATTTCACAGATACTGACCGGACGCGGAAGTAATTTGCTTGCATCTGCTGTATATACAGATACAAACTGTCCCGGTCTGGCAGTCAGTGCCGCTTCTGTCTCAATCCACAGACTGTAGATCCCGTCTGCCAGCATCTCCTGTGACAGAACTTTCGCCTGTTCTTTTTTTCTCTCCATTTTCCTTTATCTCCTGTCAAGATTACTCTGTCTTGTTTCTTCCATCTTACATTATCAGCCATTTATCAGGCTCATCCGGACATTATCTGTTCTCAAGTGCTCCCTTGATGTCCGCAATCATTGTCTCAACGGCTGCTCTGGATGCATCACCGAAGTTCCCAGCTCCGAATTTTGCATACTGCTCCTGCTTGTATGCCGCAATGATTCCTCTCGAGGAGTTCACGATTGCTCCAAGACCATCTTCGTTGAAGAAATGTACCAGGTCTTTTCCTTTTCCTCCCTGTGCACCGTAGCCAGGAACCAGGATATATGCCTTCGGCATTACTTTTCTGAGTACTTTGCCCATCTCCGGATAAGTTGCTCCGACAACTGCTCCGACATAACTGTACTCATCACCCATAACTTCTTCTCCCCATGCGGCAACTTTCTCACCAACCAGTTCATATAACGGACGGCCGTCAATCTTCTGATCCTGGAATTCACCACTTGACGGGTTTGATGTCTTAACAAGTACGAAGATTCCCTTCTTCTCTTCTTTGCATACGTCCAGGAATGGATTTACTCCGTCTGAACCAAGGTATGGATTCACAGTTACAAAATCTTCATCAAATGGTGCGTAAGATTTGCTTCCCACTGTCACCTTTCCGATGTGACCTACGGCATACGCCGCAGATGTAGAACCGATATCACCTCTTTTGATGTCTCCGATAACAACCAGTCCTTTTTCCTTACAGTAATCTACCGTCTTCTTGAATGCTGCAAGTCCCGGAAGACCAAACTGCTCATACATTGCGATCTGCGGTTTTACAGCCGGGATCAGGTCGTAAGTTTTGTCCACGATTTCTTTGTTGAACTGCCAGATTGCTTCTGCTGCACCTTCCAGTGTCTCACCATATTCTGCAAATGCTTTCTTCTGCACATGCTCCGGAATATAGTTCAGCATCGGGTCTAATCCCACTACGATTGGTGCTCCTGTCTTCTTTATATTGGCTACTAACTGATTAATCAATATTTTTTCCTCCTACCTTATATGCATAATCTAAATTTCACATTGTTTATATTTTACCATAAGGGATAATAAAAGGGAATGCCAAACTGCATTCCCTTCCAAACTCTTATTCTGTTATGTTCTCAGTTATCCGGATTTATTTCATCTGTGCTTTTACTTCTTCCACTGCTTTATCAAGCTGGTTATCCGCATCCGGATTATTTTCATCACTTTTATATTCGACTTTTACATCCGGTGTGATACCTTTGCCATTGATATTTCTGCCCTTCGGCGTAAAATATTCTGCGATCGTAAGTTTTACAGCCGTACCGTCATCCAGATCAAATATCTGTTGTACAACACCTTTTCCATAAGTCTGTGTTCCGACAATCTTACCGATACCATAATCCTGAATCGCACCGGAATAAATCTCTGATGCACTGGCACTGTTATCATTTACCAGAACTGCAAGCGGCTTTGTAAACTGATGCTCTTCGTCAGATTTCATCTCCATTTTCTTACCATTTTTATCCTTGGTATATACAATCAGTCCTTTGGGAAGCATCAGATCCAGCATATCACATACGGTACTTAAAGAACCTCCCGGATTATTACGCAGGTCTACCACAAGTCCTGTCATTCCCTGATTCTCCAGATCATCCAATGCGGCTTTATACTGATCATAAGTTACCGTATCAAACTCCGACACGCGGATATATCCGATCTGATCATCCATCATCTTATATTCTATCGTCTGCGCCTGCACGGTATCTCTGGCAGCAGTCACGGTTACTTCTTTCGCATCTTCGCCTCTTAATACCGTAATTTCTACCGTTGTTCCTTTTTCACCTTTTACCTTGCTTACAACTTTGGTAAGGTCTTTTCCCGTTACTTCTTTTCCTTCTACCTTGTAAAGGATATCATTATCTTTCAGTCCTGCTTTTTCTGCAGGCGAATCCTTATAAACCTGAACCACGGTAATGACACCGGTCTCTGTATTCTGAGACATCACTGCACCAATTCCGGAATACTCTCCGCCAGTTGATTCATATAATTCTTTCGTTTCTTTTTTATTATAATACACCGAATACGGATCATTCAGTCCATTGATGTATCCTTTATAGATACCATCTTCCAGATTATTTTCTTTTACATCTCCCATATAATTTTTCTGAATCAGGTTCTGTAATTCCGATATCTTTTCATTCGTTTTTGTTGTAATATCACTGTCACTTTTACTCAGTCCGCAGGATACAAGTCCTGCTGCCAGTAACATAGCAAGGGCGCCGCAAAGCGCCCCTTTTAAAAAACTTTTTTTGTTTTTCATTTATCTGCCTCTTATTATAATCTCTCTGTCTGTTACAGATAGTTTGCCGGATTCACCGGTGTTCCATTCAACATAACCTGAAAATGCAGATGTGGTCCGGTTGAATTACCTGTCGTTCCGACTGCTGCAACATTCTGCCCCTTGCTGACCGTCTGTCCCGCACTTACATAAATCTTACTGCAGTGCATATAATATGTCAGCAGACCATTTCCATGATTAATTACCAGAAGATTTCCCGCATTTCCTGCATAGCCTGCCGAAATAACTGTTCCTGCAGCTGCAGCATAGATTGGTGTTCCCGTTGGCGCCGCAAAATCAATTCCTTTATGGTTCGTACTTGCACCTGCGATCGGCTGGGTTCTGTATCCAAATGTACTGGAAACATAGCCTGCCGGACAAGGATGTACAAATGTTCCATTTCCCGATATCACCGGTGCTCCCGCAGAACCGCCCGATGAAGAACCCACAGACGCTGTATTCTTCTTTGCAGATGCAACTGCGGCCTGTGCTTTCTTTGCGGCTGCGGCTGCCTCTGCAGCTTCTTTCTGTTTTCTCTCAGCTTCGGCGGCTGCAGCTTCCAGCTGGGCCAGTTTATTCTTGGTATCACCAAGTTCAGCACTCAGCGACTGGATCTCGCTCTGTTTGCCCGCCATCAGTTTATTTACATCATCCTGTTTTGCGATCAGATCGTCCTGCATTGTCTGCAGTTCAGAATATTCTTTTTTTAATTCAGCTTCCTGATTCTCCACATCAGACACAATCTTCTGAAATTCTACCAGCATATTTCTATCATAACCGGATATCGTACTGATATACTCTGCATTATTCAGAAATTCACCGATGGATTTTGAAGAACACAAAATCTCAACAAATCCTGTATTTCCATTCTCATACATGAAACGGATTCTTTTCTTCATGCTCTCGTACTGGTCATTCTCATCTGCTTTTGCCAGAATCAGTTCGTCTTCTTTATCTGAAATCTCATTTTCTTTTGTCGAAATCTTTTTCTTCGTGCTTTCCATCTCTTCCGCCAGATTTTTCAGCTGACTGGCCAGAGATGTCTTTTCATTTTCTGCCGCCTTCTTTTTATTCTCTAATTCTTCTGCTTTTTTCTTCGTATCATCAATTTCTGTTGCATATGTCTGTACGAACATTCCACTTACAAGCGTAAGCGCCAGCAAAAGACTTATCATCTTCTTTCTGTTTATCATATGATGCCCCCTTCCGAGCCAGAACCATTATACTTTCAGGTGCTTACGGATTGTGAAGAAACTTCCCACAAAACCGATTCCGACACCCAGTGCAATACCGATTGGAAGTAATGTTCTGTAAACAATTGCCACCGGAAGGAAATCTACAATGTTATTCAAAAGACTGAATTTCGTCATGATATATGTAATTGCCTTATTATACATAAAGTACAGAAGAATCAGCGGAATAACCGCTCCTACTGCCCCGATGATCACACCTTCGATCACGAATGGTGCACGGACAAATCCATCTTTCGCTCCGATATATTTCATGATCGCAATCTCTTCACGTCTTACTGTAATACCCATGGTAACAGTGTTGCTGATCAGGAAAATAGATACTGCAAGCAGGATTGCAATGATTGCCACAGATACATATCCAACCAGCTTATTCACACTGGTAAGTGTCTTTGCCACTACATCTGACTTATTGACTTTTCGCACACCATCCAGTGATTTTGCAAACGATACGATATCTTTCTGTTTTGAAACATCGGAAAGATATACTTCATAGTTATCGGAATTAGCAAGCGGGTTATCGCTCTTGAATCCTTCCGCCAGATCACTGGATTCCCCAAAGTACTGGTCTTTGAATTTATCCCACGCTTCATCCGCACTTACATAGTTAACTTTCAGTACACCATCTTCTTTTTTCAGTTTGGCACCGATCGTATCTTTTTGTTCCTGTGTTGTGTCTTCGTTGAAAAATACAGTGATCGCTACACCTTCTTCTGCTTTTTCCACAATATAATTAAAGTTTACTACGATGGAATAGAACAGTCCGAACAGGAAGATACATGCTGCCATTGTCGCGATAGAAGCGATGGAAAACAGCTTATTTCTCCGGATGTTCTTAACTCCTTGTTTCATCGAATACCCTATTGTACTAATTCTCATGCTTGTACCCACCTTTTTTCTCGTCGCTTACAATGACACCTTTCTTCATCGTAACAACGCGCTTCTGCATCTCGTTAACGATTTCCTGGTTATGTGTAACGACCAGAACTGTAGTTCCTCTGTCGTTTGCTTCTTCCAACAGTTTCATGATCTCCCATGAGTTTGTCGGATCCAGGTTACCTGTAGGCTCATCTGCAAGAAGGATCGCAGGCTCATTTACAATCGCTCTCGCAATCGCAACTCTCTGCTGTTCACCACCGGATAATTCCTTTGGAAATGCTTTGTATTTCTGGGCAAGCCCTACCAGTGACAATGCCGCCGGTACTTTTTTCTTGATAATTCTTGTAGGTGTCTCCGTTACTCTCTGCGCAAATGCAATATTTTCATAGATATTGCGGTCTTTTAACAGACGGAAATCCTGGAATACGACACCGATATTTCTTCTGTACATCGCTACTTTCCGATGTCTCATACGGCTTAAGTTATTGCCGTTTACGATAATCGTTCCGGAAGTAGGCTCCAGTTCTTTCATGATAAGTTTGATCAATGTAGACTTACCAGAGCCACTGTCTCCTACGATAAATACAAATTCACCCTGTTCAATCTTCAGATTGATTCCATTCAGGGCTGCAACCCCTTTTGAGTACTCTTTCGTTACTTCTCTTAGTTCAATCATATGTTCCTCCTGATTATTAATACTCCAGCGACTCCATATACTTCATATACTTCACTACCATAAGTGCAATCTTGAATGTAATGGCGTCTTCAAACACACGCAGATCCAGACCGGTACTCTTCTGCAGTTTATCCAGTCTGTATACCAGTGTATTACGGTGTATATATAATTGTCTGGATGTTTCTGATACGTTCAGATTATTCTCAAAGAATTTGTTGATCGTTGTCAATGTCTCCTCATCAAAATCATCCGGTGATTTCCCCTCAAAAATCTCACGTATGAACATCTTGCAAAGCGGAATCGGAAGCTGATAGATCAGACGGCCAATTCCCAAAGCACTGTATGCGATCACACTCCGCTCACTAAAGAATATCTTACCGACATCAAGTGCCAGTTTTGCTTCTTTATATGATTTTGAAACTTCTTTGATATCATTCACAACAGTTCCATATGCGATCAGAACATCTTCCTCACCATCTTCTTTCAGGAGTGTATACATGTTCTCCGCAATCTTCTCCAGTTCCACATGACCATCATTCGGTTCCAGTTCTTTTACCACAATAATATTCTTCTCATCGACAGCTGTCACAAAATCCCTTGTCCGATTGCCAAGAAGATTTCTCACATTATCGAGCGCATTCGTATCTTTCTCGTGCTTTGTTTCAATAATAAAGATAACACGTCTTACTTCTGTGTCAATATGTAACTTCTTAGCACGATTGTAAATATCTACCAGCAGCAGATTATCCAGCAACAGATTTTTAATGAAATTATCTTTATCAAATCTTTCTTTATATGCTACAAGAAGATTCTGGATCTGGAAAGCAGCAATCTTTCCTACCATATAAACATCGTCACTTCCTCCATTGGCAAGAAGGATATATTCTAACTGATGTTCATCAAAAATCTTAAAAAACTGATATCCCTGTACGACCTGACTGTCTGCCGGGGATTCAACAAAGGAGATAACCTCCTCTACATAACTCTCCTGTTCTGAAAATGTGCTTGCAAGAGATTTACCATCTGTGTCCATCACGCAAAAGTCAATTCGTGTAATCCCTTTCAATCCTTCAATTGTGTTTTGAAGTATTTGATTAGATATCATATTCCATCTCCTCCACTCTTTTCAATATACATTTTCCACAACAAATTCACTCTATAAATCATCAAAATGTATATTATCAAATCTTATCTTAATATATATGACCAAAAAAATAAAGAGGAAATCACACTTTTTTGGTGATTTCCTCGGTTTTTTTACAATTTGTACACATTTACGTCATAGACATAGTGACGAAACGAATTTCTTATATTTTTCTTAGGATTTTGTTTTTGACTTATTTTTTTCCATTTCACGTCTGAAAATGTGATTCAGCAGGTACTTTGCGAATCTCCCCTGACCGAATCCCGGTTTACGCTTTGAGAACAGCCGCTGTCCTACACCGATCCACACTCTGGCATCCAGAAGATTCCTGTTCTTCGTAATAAAATCTTCCTGCAACGGTGTCGATAACGCTGACATCACACAATCCACTTCACTTCCGTTGATTGCATTGACCAACATATCATCCGCCCTTCCTTCTGCCGATACTTTTGCCAGTCCCACCAGCTGAATTCCACTGTATGCTTTCTGCATATATCGGAACGCCTCCTGCCCTTCTCCTTCCGATTCTACAAGAAGGTATATCCTTTTGTGATTCTTGTGCAGATACCGCATAAACATCTTCAGATAGAGTTGCATATCAATCTCTTTCGGCATCTGTGCATCTTCCGCTGCTTCAAGAATCAGCTTTTCCCCCGGCAGTATCAGATCAAATTCATTCATCTTCTCCTTCAGTTCCGGAAGATCATTCATCTGCATCAGTCTATCCACGGACACAACCTCTATTACACTTATGGGTTCAGACTCCAGAAAAGCAATTGTTTCTTTCATGGCTTCTTTGGCAGTACAGCTGTCTATATTCACATTTAAAACATTAATCTTTTCGTTCATATCCTCACCTGCTAACTCTTTTACCAGTTTTTCGATTATAGCAAATGGATATTCCCTTTTCAACCTTTATTACATAATCTTCATACTAATTAATATTCGTAATATTTTTGTCATTTTTATTAGTTTTGTCACTTTGCCGTTTCCTTTTTGTGATCAGTCCGCCAATCCGTCCTGTCTCTTTGGATGTGAGTGACTTCCATCCATCCTGCATAACCCGGTCCAGGAGTCCTAATTCTTCTGCGATTTCGTATTTCATTTTTTCATCCGATGTGAGAACCTCCAAACAGACGGGAGTTTTCTTTTTTGATGACATAGTGGGTGAGTTCCTTTCGTTTTTTATAAGTATGCCCACTTTTTTCTAGTTAATGCATCATCATGTCGTGATTGGCCAATGATAATGAATTCAATAGAGAAATCATAACCGTTATGTGTAATCAGAAAGTCGTTGTGAACCCCCTGATTTTTCAGTCTTTCGTTACCTTGCATTCGTAAGAATCTGCCAGTTCAAAGTCAGCTAACTCACAGATCTTGCAGGTACACTTCCGGTATCACAACAGTTACCTCCCGCTGTTGAATCATTACAGCATGCGATAACGTGAGGAAGAAAAGTAAGAGAGTCCCGTTGTGTGCATATGAGATTATGGTTAGTATTTCTTAAGTATAAAAATTGTCCGTTAGCAGTCAAAAAATCATTGTCTGAGCTTGCGAGTTTTGGTTTTTTGACTGCTGCTTTTAGGACAATTTTTATGCTTTAGAAATACTCCATGATCGAATCAGCACACAACAGGACTCTCTTACTTTTCTTCCGGCCGGATATCAGCCGCTTCTTGCATTAAACAAAAATCTCCCCTTTAATACTCCTCCGGATCATCCGGTATAATAATTGCCGCAACGATATAAGCCAGTACCCCCGATCCGGCTCCCATTGAAATCAGTACGAATGCCAGTCTCACAAGTGTCGGATCTATGTTGAAATATTTTGCGATTCCACCGCATACTCCGCATATCATTCTGTCTTTTTTTGATCGGTATAATCTTTTTCCATTCATTGTTCGATTCTCCTTTCCTGCCATCCTTCTGTCTTTATATCTGTTCCATAAATGATACATTGATAGATCCAATGCCACAATCGATATCCATTTTCTTATCTGCACCATTGTCAATGTTTTTTTCTGCTCCGAATCCTGAAAGTCTGTAATCTCCACACTTAATCTCTCCGATACCGCAATCCAGATCATAATTATAATCTTTCTGGTTTCCTTTGATCTTCAGGTGGATTTCTCCTACTCCGCAGTCTGCGTCTATTTTCTCTTTTGCATCTCCTGCTGCGGTTACGGAACCGGCACCACATTTGAACTCCGCTTTTTCAGAAGCAAATTCCAGAATACTGACTTCACCGGCTCCTGCATTTACTTCCATATTTTTTGCATGGATCTGCTCTGCCTTTAATTCACCGGCTTTCAGATTCAGTTCTGCCTCTTCCAGTTCCATATCTTCCGGAAGCGTCACGGTAATGGTTCCTTTTCCGATGTTCTTGACCTTTGTAATCTTTTTATCCGATGTCAGATATAATGTTCCGTTCTTTGCATATGCACGGAATTTCAGTTTTTCATGTGTGTCTTTGCTTTCTACTGTGATCTCATCCGTACCGGACTGTGTCTTCAGGTGGATTCTTCCTGCACGTACTGTGCTTTTTATCCTGCTGATATTCGGATAAACTTCTTTCCCATTCCCCTCTATAATGCCAGTTGCACCTCTCATGTTCTCTTTCTCCTGTGATGTTACTGCTGCTTTCTGCTTCTCATTCTGTTGCTGTTGACTCTTGTCATTGCCGGCATCCTGAGCATCATCCCGGTCGTCATCTTCATCATCGTCCCAGTCATCATCGTCCCAGTCATCATCGTCGTCATCGTCCCAGTCATCATCGTCGTCATCGTCCCAGTCATCATCGTCGTCATC